>CALXJI010000003.1 GCA_944388585.1 uncultured Clostridia bacterium | reverse complement strand
AAAAATAAAAAGTTTTTTTACATTATTTTTTTATGTTTAACTGTCTCCTTGCGACGTCTATTATGATACTACTTTTTATCTTCTTTGTCAACACTTTTTTTGAATTTTTTTTAACTTTTTTTAATTATTTTTATAGTTAATTAAACTTCAACTAAAATAACATCTTCACCTATCTTTTTTATACTATTCCAAGGTATAGTTACATTATTTTTACTATTTATACTATTAAATATTTTACCAGTTTTTGCTACAACTATTGAATGTATTTCTCCTTTTTCAAAATCTGCTTGCACATCAATAACAAATCCTAATATTTTTCCATCATTTATATTAATTACTTCTTTCTGTTTAAAATCAATTCCTCTTGACATATTATCACCAATACATTATATGAAAGAAGACTTCATTTAATTCATGAAGTCTTCTTTTAAATGTTCTATTATTTTATTTACATTCATTGCATTTGATCCTTTGAAATAAATTATATCATCTTTTTGTATTATGCTTTCTATTTTTTCTATTACTTCATTTTCGTTTTTAAAATAAAAAACATTTGAAATATATTTCTTAGCATTATCAACTAAATATTTCATTGCATCACCATATGCAATTAATATATCAATATTTAAATCTTTAAAGCATTCTCCTAAATCTTGATGTATTTCTTTTGAATAGTCTCCCAATTCTAATATATCAGCTAGTACTGCTATCTTTCTTTTATAATTTAATTCACTTAGAGTCTTTAATCCTGATTCAGTTGAACTTGGACTTGCGTTATAAGTGTCATCAATTATTGTGAAATCTTTAATCTTTATTTTTTCCATTCTTCTTGAAAAATTTCTATATCTATCTATTCCCTTTATTATATCTTCTGAAGAAATATTATAAATTTGCCCTATCTTTATAGCTATTAATGAATTTAATACATTATGCTCTCCAATATCATTTATTTTCAAATGCTCTAATTTATTATATATATATGTATCAAATTCAATATAATCATTATTTATTTTTATATTTTTAGCATCGTCTATACTAAAATATTGAATATTTACTTCTCTATTTTTATATTCCCTTAAATAACTATCATCTTTATTTAATAATAATATTTTTTTATTTATTAATCCATTTGCTATTTTAGTCTTTTCTTGATAAATTATATCTCTGCTTCCAAATTTACCAATGTGAGATGTACCTATGTTAGTAATAACTGCAACTTCTGGTTTTAGTATATTTGTTAAAATGTCCATTTCTCCAACAAAATCAATACCTGCTTCAAAAATACCAACATCTTGATCTTTAAGTTTTAATGTCATAAGTGATAATCCAATGTTACTATTCATATTTTTTTCAGTAGTTATTACTTTTTTTTCTTGATATAATACAGATGATATTATTTCTCTTGTACTAGTTTTTCCAACACTACCTGTTACAGCAACAATTGGTATATCTATGTGAATATTCCTATTATATTCTCCTATCATATGTAAAGCTTTTAATGTATCTTCAACTTCAATAATAATTAAATCTTTATTTCTTTTTAAAAAACATTTTATATCTAAATTGTCTATTTTTTCTTTAGAAACAAAGAAACCAATACAGCCATTATCTATTACCATATCTAAATATTTATGTCCATCTGTTCTTTCACCAGGCAAAGGAATAAAAAAATCACCACTATTTACTTCTCTACTATCTATCTTATAACTAGTTATTGTTATCTCATCTTTTCCATTTATTAATTTTCCATTTGTAGCTTTTAAAATATCTCTTACTTTTAGCACTTAAATCACCTGTTTTTATTTTACCATATTATTAACTATTTGCAATAGAATTAAAATAATTATTTATTCCATTTACTACCGCTTGTGCTATTTGTTGCTCATTGTCCATAATCCATTGTGCATCTTCTGGATTGTCATGAAAAGCAACTTCAAGTAGTACTGCAGGTGCATTTGTTCTAATAATTTCATATAAACTGCTTGTATATAATACTCCTCTTCCTTTAGATGAATCAGGATATATCTCCATTATTTCATCATATATAGCATTTGCAAGTCTATCTCCTGGTGTATTAGGTCTATTAGCAAATATTTCTGGTCCTTGTGCATTATACCCTTGCCCACTAGCATTACTATGTAAAGCTACATGAATATCTGGCCCTATCTCATTACTTTTTCTTACTGCTGCACTTAATTTTTCATTTGGATCATTTCTATATACAGTATATCCTTGACTCTTTAAAAGTTGTTCGACAATATCTGCTATTCTATTCATTCTATATTCTTCTGTACCAAAATCACCATATCCTACATTAAATTCTTGAGTAGATGGACTTAAAAAAATAACTTTTTCTTCCATAATATACCTCCTACTTTTCTTTATAATAATATTAAAAAAACTGGTATTATATACCAGTTTTACTCATTTTTCATTAAATCTATTAAATTTTCCATCTCTTCTTGAGTAAGGGTAATTCCTTTGCTCATTTTTTCATGATCTTCTGCCCAATCCCTAATATCATATTTTGGTGGTCTGTCATTCCAGCTAACTAAATTAACCTCTCTTCTCCAACCATTAGCATTCTCGGATAACACACCTATTTCTTTTACAATCTCATATTTTATATCTGCCATATTTTTCCTCCTATATTCAAGAGTATTCTATCATATTACTATTAAAAATACAATACTATAATTCTTTTCCTATTTTATTCCTTATCCTAAGCAAAGCATTCTTTTCAATTCTCGATACTTGTGCTTGGGATACTCCAAGTTCTTCAGCAAGTTCTACTTGCGTTTTATCTTTAAAATATCTTTTTTCTATTATATATCTTTCTTTATCATTTAACTTATCTAAAATTTGTTCTATAGAAATTTTATTTATTAAATCTTCAGAATCTTCTTTTTCATTTTTTAACTGATCAAGTAGAAATATTTGATCTCCACCATCATTATATACAGTATCATATATAGACATAGGTGCAACCATACTATCTATTGCAAGTATGATTTGTTCTTTAGGAGCGCCTACTATTTTTTCAAGTTCATCTATTGTGGGTTCCTCATTATACTTTGCTATATATTTTTCTCTTTCTTGAGATATAATATAAGATAAATCCCTTAGAGATCTTGTAACTCTAAATGCACTATTATCTCTTAAGTATCTTTTTATTTCACCTATTATCATTGGTACAGCATATGTTGAAAATTGTACTTCTTGTGCAATATCAAAATTATCTATTGCTTTTATAAGTCCTATTACACCAACTTGGAATATATCATTAATATTTTCTCCTCTGTTATTAAATTTTTTAACTAAACTTAATACTAATCTTAAATTAGCATTGATAAATTCATCTTTGTATTGTTTTTGACCACCCTTAATTTTTTTTAACATTTCCATTTGCTCTTTTTGAGAAAGTTTTGGTAATTTTGAAGTATCTAATCCTTGTACTTCTACTTTAACATTTGTTCCATTCATATGTATCTCCCCTTTGTTGTTATTATTTTTTACATATGATTTTTTATATATTCGCATTCGACTTTTATAGATATTTTTAGTATCATTAAAATAAAACAACAATGCTTCATTATACTTATATGAACAAATGTTATTGTTATACTTATGCTTATTTTATTAGACAAAAAAGTAGCAAATAACTAAAATTAGTTTTTGCTACTTTTATATTATTTTTAATTGATATCTCATTTAATTGTGCTTTTCATTGAATTAATTACATCTTTAATTACGCTCTTATCAATCAACTGTGTTAACTTTTCTATACTAGTATTTTCATATATTGGTCTAGATATATTAATTATATAATCATTTATTAATAAGTAATTTTCATATACTATATTATTTTTAAACTTATAAATTATTTGATACTCAAATTTATTTTCATCATACTTTTCATATAATACTTGATATCCATTATTTTTATTATTATTTTTTTCTTTCTCACAATACACTTTAAAATTTTCTTTATTACATTTTCCAAAAACATCAATAATAACATAATTTCTATCTAACGATGAAATAACACATCTTAGATTATCTGGAAATCCTACTTTCTGACGTTCTTCTTTGTTAAGAATTCTCCAATTATGTGGTATATTAAACTGTATTTCAAGCTCATGATCTATTAGTGTTTTATATATAATATATTTTTTATCATACGTTATTTTATACAAAGCATCAGACAATGAAATAAATTCAGGGCTCTTTTCATTTTCTACTCTTTCCTTATCCCAAACATACATATAAAAATCTACTAAGGTTTTATCAAAACCCATTGGAATATTAAATTTAGAAAACAATTCTTCTACTTCATCCATAGTAGATAAATATGCTTCTCTTTTTTCTTGACTAGCTATATATGATAATTCATTGTATGCAATGTTTGTTTTAAAATATTTCAAACTAAATGAATATAATGCATTTGCTAAACTATACTCTCCTATTTCAATGTAGTACCATCCTAACTCTCTATAAAGCTTAGCTAAGTATTCTGGATTATATATAAATTTATGTATTTCCAATAATTTATCTTTAGATTTCTCTATTTGACCTTTTCTTTTATAGGCAGCAGCAATCTCAAACATTAAACTCACATCAACAGGATTCCACTCAAGTCCTTTCTTATAATATTCTATTGCTTTATCATAATCTTCTATTTCAAACTTTATAAATCCCAAATTGAAATAGATATCAGAATAGAAAACATCTGCTACTACATTTATTTTATTAGTCTCAAAAACTTTTTGAAAAGTTAAAAAATCCATAATTCCTGAAAAAGTATAATGTGTCTCATTCTCAGTTATAGGATTTTTTACTTTTGCATTTGAAATTAAACTCAATAATATATTTTCAGCCTCGTTATATTTTTTACTACTTAGCAAATTCCTAGCAAGAACTAATTTCTCTTGATCGTTCATTTTTATCCTCCAATATAATATAATAATTGTTCCCCTTGAATATTATATTATATTTAAAAACTTAATACAATAAAAAAACAGGGTATTTTTTATACCCTATTTTTTATTCTACATTATATAAAGCTTTTATATCCCATACCACACCGTTTGGAGTATCATTTAAAATTATTCCTTTGCTATCTAAACTACTTCTTATATTATCTGCTTTTTCAAAGTCTTTAACTTTTTTAGCTTCTGCTCTTAAATTAATTTGATCTTGTATATAATCTATACTTAAATTTAATTTTTCCAAATATTTATTTTTCATATCACTAATAAATTCATCTGGATCTTGAGTAAGTAAACCAAGAATTGAATATACTTCTGTTAAATTAGATAATATTTTTGCAAAAGTATTTGCTATCTGCTGTCCATTCTTTTTATTTGCTTTTTTTAACAATCCATTTGAATATTTAAATATACCAAATAATTCTGATATTGCTGCAGCAGTATTAAAATCGTCATCCATTAATTCTACAAACTTAGAAATAATATTTTCAGATATGTCATCTTCCATAGAATCTCCATTTTTATCTCCATTATTTTTTAAAATAAATTCATTCATATTTTTTATTGTAGTATAAAAATAATATAAATGACTTTCTGCTAAAGAATAGTCTTTATCTAATAAATCTATATCTGATGTATAATGCTTTGAAAACATTACATATTTAATAACTTCATAGTTATATTTCTTTAAAGCTTCTCTTATAGTTACAAAGTTTCCTAAAGATTTACTCATCTTTTCTCCATTAATTTTTACTAAGCCACAATGTGACCAATATTTTGATAATGGTTTTCCAGTATAAGCTTCACTTTGTGCGATTTCATTTTCATGATGTGGAAAAATTAAATCTTTACCACCACCATGTATATCTATTGTTTCTCCTAAATTATTTAATATCATAGCTGAGCACTCTATATGCCATCCAGGTCTACCCTTACCCCAAGGAGACTCCCAGTACACTTCACCAGGCTTTGCTGCTTTCCATAATGCAAAATCTAAAGGATCTCTTTTTCCTTCTTCTACATCCTTTCTTACCCCATTTAATAATTCATCTACATTACAATTAGATAATTTTCCATAATCTTTAAATTTTCTAACTGAATAATATACATCGCCCTTTTCTGTTGAATATGCATATCCTTTATCTATTAATCCCTTCACAAAATTTATAATATTATCTATATTTTCAGATGCTTTAGGATTTATATCTGCATCTCTTACATGTAAATTATGCATATCTAGCTCTGTTTCTTGTATCTGTTCCTTTGAAAGCTCCAACGCTTGTTTTCCTTGTTCATTTGCTCTTTTTATTATCTTATCATCTACATCAGTATAATTACGAACATATGTTACATTATACCCTCTATATTTTAAATAATCTGCTACCATAGCATATATAATTGCTTGTCTTGCATGACCTATATGACTTAAATCATATACAGTAACACCACATGCGTACATTTTTACATCTTTTCCATTTAATGGTACAAATTCTTCTTTTTTTCTTGACATTGAATTATATATTTTCATTTTTACTCCTCCTTAATTTATACAATATATGATTCTTTTATAATTATATAACAAAAAACTATGTAGTATGCCTACATAGTTTTATATATCTTAATATAAAAAATATATATTCGCTATTGTAGGCATGAAACTAATCACTCATACCTACCTAGTAGATAGGAGTGTTACCTCATACAACAGCAACCTTCAAATATATATTTTCTCATAATTATCTCTCCTTTACTATATGCCTATTATATATTAAATATTTTATTTTGTCAACATAATTATATTTGTTTTATATTTTTATTTTGAACATTTTCTGATATTTCTTTTTGCTTCTGATTGCTCTCTCTCTCATTTTCGTTTAAAGCTAACTCTTCTTGGGAATAAGTTTTATCTGAAAGTTCATTTAAAAAATTATCTTTATTTTTATTAATCTCATTTTCAAACTTTAAATTTTTAAATTTTTCTATTGTTAAATTTTGTTTAAAAAATTTAATTTGCTCCTTTACATCTTCTGTAATTTCACCTTTTTCTTGAAGTCTTTTAATAAATATACTAGTTAGTTGTTCTTCAATTTCATTATTTGCTTTTTGTGAAATCTCTTCATTGTCTTGAGATCCTAAATCATGTAACAAATCATTAAAGTTTTCTATTATATTTGAATTATACTTTTTATTTACTTCTTTTTTTAGATTTTCAAATTTATCTATTCTGTCTTCTCTTAACATATCAGTTAAAAAATCTGAACTTCCAAGAGCAGTAATAAGTAAATCTCTTGGTCTATTTGTCCAATAATATGCTGACATTTTTGATGGCACTGAAAACTCTTTAAATTCTTTAGTATTATCTTCACCTATTACTATACCCGCTAAAGATTCTGTACACATTTCTGTATATGTATTATCTTTACTCTCTATACTTTTTAAATTATTATCTAATTTCACAGTAGCATATCCTGATACAATTGTATAGTCTTGCATACTAAAATTTTCTTTTTCTAAATTAGTTTTTAACTCTTTTTTAAATTTAAATATATCTAAATTTTTTCCACCTTTTCTCAGTCCCTGTGTAATTGCATGTATCATTTCATGCGTTTTTAGTTTTAACAGATCCTTATCTGATTTTATTTTTTCATCTGTATTTGAAATCGTTATTCTTTGCTCTTTTGTAAGAAACTGACCTGCATAATATTTTGAATAACAATCTTTTAAATATGCTATTTTTTTGTCTAGCTCATTTTGAGAATAAATTTTTCTTTTTTCTTCAATTAACTTATCTAATTTTTTAGAATCTTTACCACTATTAATTAAATCTATTATTTTTCTAAAACTTTTTTCTTCTTGCGAATACTTATAATATGTAATATCTGTTACTCCATTTTTTACTTGATAATTTAAATATTTCATATCTAAATTAAGTTTATTTTTACTATTACATTCTTTTAACATTTTATATAATTTATTTTGTTCATTTAAAATTTGTAATTTGTTATATTTTATCTCCTCCATATATTTTCCTCCAAAAAAAATAAAATATGCTATTCTTTTTTTAGAATAGCATATAATATATTTTTAATCAATAACTTAAGCTGTAAAGTCATTTCTTAAATTATTTATTACCTTTTTTTCAAGTCTTGAAATATATGATTGAGATATACCAAGTCTATCTGCTACTTCTTTTTGGGTAAGTTCATCTTTGCCATCAAATCCATATCTAAGTTGCATTATTGTTTTTTCTCTTTTACTTAATCCTTGTATAGCATTCTTTAATATTTTTTTGTTTTCCTCATCTTCTATACTTTTATATATACTATCATTATCTGTTCCAAGTATATCTCCTAATGACAAATCATTACCTTCACTATCTACATTAATAGGTTCATCTATTGAAATTTCTGTTTTAATTTTATTATTTTTTCTCAAGTACATTAATATTTCATTTTCTATACAACGTGATGCATATGTAGCAAGTTTAATATTCTTAGATAAGTCATAACTATTTATAGCTTTCATAAGTCCAATTGTTCCAATAGATATTAAATCTTCTATATTAATTCCCGAACTTTCAAATTTCTTAGCAATATATACTACAAGTCTTAAGTTTTTTTCAACAAGTATATTTTTAGCTTCTTTATCTTTATCCATAAGTCTCTTTAATAATTTTAATTCCTCTTCTTCACTCAGAGGTGCTGGCAACTTATCATTTCCTGCAATATAGTACAAAAAAGAATCGCCAAGTCCTAACCATCTTAAAATTTTTAAATAAACTAATTTAATTTCTTCTTTTATCATAATATTACCCCCTTTAAATTTTCTAGATATGTATCATATCCAAGTATTGCACTATATTTTTCTGGAGTATTACTATTGTCTAATGAAAAAGATAAAATTATTTTATCTATTAAAGCTATTTCTCTTTTTTCTTTATATACTGTTATATTTTTTATTATATATCCTATTTTTAATTCTGATCCATTTACTGTAGAAACATTAATATATGTTATTGCTGGTTTCATATCTTTTGTAATTATTTCTTCCTTTAAACATTCTTTTAAAAATATTACATCTAATGAAGTAGCTGGATCTTTTACACTATTTCCTGTATCAACAAAAGCAGATATCTTTTTACCATTTATGCATAAAGTATAAAATAGATCTCTATCTGCTATATTAATTTTCCACATCTTCCACAGGTCTTTACAAAGAAAGTGAAAAAATATAGCAGATATACCATATATACATAATTTATTTATTATATTTTCTAAATTTATCTTAAATAATATTGAAAAAGATATTACAATACCTATATATATAAAATATAACAAATAATAATAACAAAATTTTTTTATTAATTCATATATATTTTTAGGATTAAATAAAAAGAAAAGTATTACTATAGACACAAGAAAATGCAAAATATAACTACTAAAATTTGAATATATAGCAAAAATACATGATAAAATTGTATCTATTATAATAATTAAAACTTCTCTTTTGGTTGATACTTTACTTTTAGTAAACTTTATTAATTCTGAAATTATTACTATATTAACTACTAAATTTTCTAAAAAAATATAGTCTAGGTAGATCTTCATTAAATCACCTAAACTAATTATATTTATTTTGCTTCAAAATATATGTCATTTATTATTGCTTTTTTATTTTTTCATACAACTTTTTTATATAAAATAATAAAAAAAGACAAAGATATTTACAATATCTTTATCTTTATATCATTTTTCTATAGATTTTTAGCATAGGGGAATACTATTAATCTTTATTTCTTCTTAAAAATGGAGGTATATCTAAATCTACCATTTTGTATTCATTATTTGAAGTTATATTTGTTCTTGTTGAACTAATAGAACTATTATCTTGTTTTGATCCTAAACCAGATAAATTATTAATATCTGAAAAAGCACTATTTGACATTTGCTGTGACCCTTGAGAAACAGTAGCATTTTTTAATGCCTCTCCAACTATACTATCTAAAGTTACATTAGACATATCTGATTTTGTAAATCCTGTAGCAATTACTGTTATTACAATCTCATTTTCAAGTTTTTCATCTATAACAGCACCAAATATAATATTTGCATCTGGATCTACAGACTTTTGAACTAAATCTGCTGCTTCACTTATCTCAAGCAAGCATAAGTCTTTTCCACCAGTTACATTAAGAAGTACTCCACCAGCACCTTCTATAGAAGTTTCAAGCAATGGACTATGTATAGCTTGTCTTGCTGCTTCTTGTGCTCTATGTTCACCAGAAGCTCTACCAATACCAATGTGTGCTACTCCTGCATCAAGCATAATAGTTTTTACATCAGCAAAATCTAGGTTTACAAGACCTGGTATTGTTATTAAGTCAGATATACCTTGTACACCTTGTCTTAACACATCATCTGACATTTTAAATGCATCCATAATAGATGTCTGTTTTTCTACAACTTGTAACAATTTTTCATTTGGTATTATTATTAAAGTATCTACATTTTGTCTTAATTCTTCTATCCCAGCTTCTGCTTGCATCATTCTTCTTTTTCCTTCAAAAGGAAATGGTTTTGTAACTACACCAACTGTTAAAATTCCCATTTCTTTTGATACTTCTGCAACTATAGGAGCAGCACCTGTTCCTGTTCCGCCACCCATACCAGCAGTTACAAATACCATGTCGGCACCTTTTAGTGCTTCAGCTATTTCTGTTTTAGATTCCTCAGCACTACATTTTCCAACTTCTGGATTTGCACCAGCGCCAAGTCCTCTTGTTAACTTTTCACCTATTTGAATTTTTTTATTTGCTTTTGAGACATTTAATTGCTGTCTATCAGTATTAATAGAAATAAATTCAACGCTTTTTAAACCGTTTTCAACCATTCTATTAACACCATTATTTCCAGCTCCTCCTACACCAACAACCTTAATTGTAGCCATCCCAGCTTGATTTTCGTTTTCCATTTATTATTCCCCCTTAAAATCTATATTAAAACTTCTTTTGTTTTTTCTTTTTACTAAAGAAAAATTTTTCTTTGAAGTTTTCTATCCCCTCAAAAATCTTGTCTTTAAAACTTGGATCTGTTACTATTTGAACATCACTATTTACATGCTTACTTAATCCTAAGCTTGCTATATATCTAACCATACCATACACTGTTGTATGTTGTGGCTTTATTACGTTTATTAACTTTGGACTACATACTCTTACATTATTTATTTTTAATATTTTAGCAGCTAATTCTTCAGCACCAACAATATTACTAATACCTTGACCTGTTAAGACTACTGTACTTATTGCTGTAGTCATCCCTTTTTCTTGAAGCATTCTTCTTATTATTTGAAAAATTTCTTTTACTCTTGCTTCAATAACTTGTACAATTTCACTACATTTTACTATATCATTTGTAGAACTAGAACTAGATTTTGACGTTAATTTTATTTCATGATTATTAGTTATCATAGAAACTAGTGCTAAATTGTATTGTCTTTTTAATTTCTCAGCTTCATCAGTGCTAATATCGAAAGTTAAAGAAATATCGTTTGTGATATGGTCTCCTCCTACAGGAAGAGTAGTATAAAACTCTAGTTTATCTTTTTTATATACTGATATATCTGTGTGACCACCACCTATATCTAGCATTAAAACACCATTTTGTTTTTCTTCAGGCATCAGTATTATATTTGATGTTGCTAATGTTTCAAGTATTAGTCCATCTATTTTTAATCCTGCATATTTTAATGCTTTTTGAACTCCAACTATGTAATCACCTCTTGCAATTACAACCTCAACTTCCATTTGAAAAGTCTTACAAAAAGCTCCTATAGGCTCTTCTTTATATATTCTTCCATTTACTACGTATGCTGAAGGCAATATATCTATTATCTGCTCATCTCTTTCTAAACGAGTAGAAATTTGAATTTTAGTATATAAATTATATATGTCATTTACAGTCATACCGTCATCTGGCTTTTCAACCCCAGATTCCATAACAACCTTCTCTATTCTAACGTTCATGCCTTTTATATTAACATAGGCAGAATTTACTGAAAGCTCAGAAATTTGTTCAGCTGAATTTACTGCGTCTCTTATTGATTGGCCTACTCTTTCATAATCTAGTATCTGTCCTCTTTTTATTCCTGAGTTGCTTGAAAGGCCATATCCAATGACTTCAATCTCGCTAAATTTATTGACTTGTCCAATTACACAACTTACTTTGGATACACCAATATCTAGCCCAACGATGATATCACCTATAGCCACATCTCACACCTCCAAATTTGAGCTATCTATATGATACTATCTTTTGCTAAAAAAATCAAGCATTTTAAGGAAATTTTGTAATATTTGTGCAACCTTATTGTAACTGTTTTAAAATATTGCAAAATTCCTTTATATATGCTATTTTACATGATTTTTTGTAAAGTATTTTATTAAAATTACATACATGAAAAATATAATTAAAGATGGATTATAATACATAAAAAAAACTATAATAGATATAACTAGTAAAAAAGATAAAAAAAAGGTTTCTATACTTTTTAAATAACTAATTTTATTTAAACTTGTTAATATACAATTTAAAATATTATACCCATCTAATGGATAGACAGGCATTAAATTTAAAATAGCTAAAAATATATTAATTTCAAAAACAAAATCTATATTTCTAAAAAGTAATGCTAGTATGATATTGCCTAGCGGTCCAGCTAAGTATATTATTATTTTTTTTATTATTTTTAATCCATCATTATTATTAAATACTACACATACTCCTGCAATAGATAATTTCAATTTTCTTATTTTTTTACCAAAAATACTCGCAAAAATTATATGAGATAATTCATGAAATATTATGAATAAATAACATACAAAATACGATGTCAAAAACAATTTGATTTTATCAGAAAAGAAAAAAGAAATCAATACAATAATAAATAAATTTTCAATTTCTATAAAAAAACTATTTAAACGTAATATCATTTATACCTACTATCTAAATTTTAAAAAAAGTTCAGGATCAACTGTTCTTTCATTTATTTTTATTTCAAAATGGAGATGTGATCCAGTAGACATTCCTGTAGACCCCATAAGTCCTATTACTTCTCCTTGTTTTATAACATCACCTTCATTTACATTTATTTGATTTAAATGTGCATACTTAAAAATAACACCATTATTTTCTATCTCAATATTATTTCCATAATATTTATCCATTTGTTGTGCAGATATAACTGTTCCATCTGTTGCACTTTTAATTTCAGTATTCAATACATTTGCAACATCTATTCCTGTATGATATCCCACATTTTCAAAAACCTCATCTCTTGCGCCATAAATTGATGTAACAGTACCATTTACTGGTAATATCATACTTATGTTTTTAGATAATATCTCTTCTTTATCCATATCCATAAGACTTATTTGACTACTTGTTACCACAGTATCTTGAATTTGAGCTACATCTTCACTATTTAAACCTATTTTATCTTCATTAAAAACCGCAACAGTATTTTCTATATTTTTGTCTCCAAATAAATTATTTAAAGAAAAACTCATAATTTCAGGCTTTATTTTATTTACATACTTATCTACAATGTTATTATATACATTTTCTGGAATAACATTTTTTATTTTAGCATATACACTTTTAGAAAATTCCTCTAAATTATTCATAATCTGCTCTCTAGTATAATCTTTTTTATATTCGCTTTTTATCCAGTTAAAAAAATTAGAGTTTTTAAACTCATTCTCTGGCAAATATTTATATGAAAAAACACATACTCCTAAAATTAATGTCAAAACTAATTTTACCATAAATTTATATTTAATTTTAGTTATTTTACTTATATGCTCTTCGCTTATATCTTCGTTTTTATATACTGGATAATTTTTAAAATCTTGAATATCTGTATTACCACTAAAATCTCTTTTTAAATAATGACTTCTAAGTTCATCTTTAAATAATGAATTTATTTCATCTTTTGTATATCTATTTTGATTAATATCTTCCATATTCTCCTCCAATATTTCTAATAAATTATATTAATTTTAAAAATTAATATAACTACTTGGAATAAAAAAATCCCAATATATAAAATATTGAGATTTGATTTTAATATTTATTTTAATATTTCTCCTTTTAGATACCATAAATGCTGACTATCTATTTTTACATTCACTACTTTTCCTATAAAGCTCTCATCTGCTTGAAAAATAACAACTTTATTTTGAGAAGTTCTTCCAGTATATAACTCATCATTTGTTTTGCTTTTTCCTTCTACTAATAATTTATACTCTTTCCCAACCATTTTTTCATTTAATTTTGGTAAAATTTCTTCATATAATTTTTTTAACCTTTCAAGTCTTTCTACTTTTTCTTCATAGCTTACTTTATCTTCCATTTTAGCTGCAACTGTTCCATTTCTTTTTGAATATATAAACATATATATTTGATCAAATTCTACTTTTTTAACTACATCTAATGTATCTTGAAATTCTTCCTCTGTTTCATTTGGAAATCCAACTATTATATCTGTAGATAATGATATATCTGGTATTTGCTTTAATTTTAATGCCAGATCTAAAAATTGTTCTTTTGTATATTTTCTATTCATCTTCTTTAAAATATTACTATTTCCCGATTGCAAAGGTAAATGAATTTGTCTAGCTATCTTTTTAGAATTTCTTATAACTTCTATTAAATCATCTTTGAAATCTTTTGGATGAGGTGACATGAATCTAATTATCTCTATTCCTTCTATTTTCTCAATTTCTTTAAGTAGCATTGGAAATGTATATTTTTCTTCAAAATCATTTCCATATGAATTAACATTTTGTCCTAAAAGCATTATTTCTTTATATCCTTGTTTTGCTAATTGCTTTATATCTGCAATTATATTTTCTGGTCTTCTACTTCTTTCTCTTCCTCTTACATATGGGACTATACAATATGTACAAAAATTATTACAACCATATATTATACTAACACTTGCTTTGTACTTATCTTCATATTTAATTGGGACATCTTCTTCCAAAGCATTACTAACATCAATATATTCTATCTTATCTTTTTCATTTATTATTGTATTAAATAATTTTTCTGGAAAAATACTCATACAACTTGTTCCAAGTACAATATCTACAAATCTATATGACTTTTTTATTTTTTCTAAAATATGTTTTTGTTGTGTCATACATCCAACAATCGCAATGTATACCTCTTCATTTTTAATTTTTCTTTGTTTTAACATTCCAAGTCTTCCAAAAAGTGTATTTTCTGCATTTTCTCTAACGCAGCATGTATTGAACAAATATACATTAGAATTATTTTCTTCTCCTTTTTCAAATCCCATTGATTCTAATATTCCTGCATATTTTAATGAATCATTTTCATTCATCTGACACCCCATAGTATCAATATAATACTTTAATTTATGCTCTTCATTATATTTTTTTAATTTATCCTTATAACTATTCACAAATTTCATTATTTTTCTCCTTTAAACATTAGTATTATACATTATTTACTATTAAATTTCAATATTATGAATATATATTATTTTAGCTATGAAATGCATTACATAAAAATATATAATATTTTATATTTTATTTTTTAATAATATATGCTACAATAATAGTGGTGATATTAATGAAAAAAAGAATAATAATAGCAAATTTAATAATAATATTTATGTTGTTTGGAATATTAATAGGTATTTACTTCATAGATCAAAATAGAATGAAAAATAATGAGCCTGTATTATTTAGTACATGGGGAAAATCTTATACTACTGTAGAAGAAGTAACACCTCAGCCTAAGCCTATAATTGAAAAGGAAATTGATCCAATATATACAGATAATAACAATGTAGAACTAGGAATATATATAGATAATGGCTATAATTTAGAACTTATTACAGAAGATTATTATTGTGATTGGACACTTGAAAGTATTATGGGATTATTTTATACAATTCCGTCTAGAGAAAAAACTCTACCAAATTATAACTTTGATACAATATGGAAAGATTTAATAAATCAATATCCTAATGCTCAAAATTGTAGAATTGGATATTCTTTAGAATTTTTAATTGAAGATGGAACTCCAATGTATTATACAATATTAGATCCAGATGATGCAATCTGTACATTTCCTAAAATTATGAGCTTTCTGTATGACGATGTAAACTTAGTTCCAGGAAAAAGATACTACCATATAACTCAAGATGTTATGTATGATTATACAATCTGCTCCTCAATAAAACTTGTAGGAGATGTTGATACATATAAAATTCCTTCTGATATAAAACTTACAGCATTTTGTTATGATAGTGAAGATGATTTTGATGAACAAGGAAGATATAGGGGAAAATGCTCATATACCATAACTATAAAAAGGTAAGCACTCGCTTACCTTTTTTAATCATCAAAAAAAGACAATAATCTTATTATTGCCTTTAATTTTTATTATACTCTTTCCATATATGATCCTGTTCTAGTATCAATTCTTATTTTATCTCCAATTTCTACAAATATTGGAACATTAAAAATAGCACCTGTTTCAACAGTTGCAGGCTTTGTAGTACCTGTAGCTGTAGCTCCCTTAATGCCAGGTTCAGTATATGTTACTTCTAACTCAACAAATGTAGGAGGCTCAACTCCGAATATATTTCCTTTATATGATAATACTTTAACCAACATATTATCTTTAAGATAAGGTAATGTATCTGATATTTGTTCCTTAGTTAGTTCAACTTGCTCATAAGTTTCTGTATTCATAAATACATACATATCTCCATCTGCATAAAGATATTGCATTTCTTCAACAGTAACTTGTGCTTCTTCAAATTTTTCATTTGGATTAAAAGTTTTCTCAAGATTTTTTCCAGTTATAACATTTTTTAAAGTAGTTCTAACAAAAGCTGATCCTTTACCAGGTTTTACATGCATAAAATCTACAACTCTATATACAGAACCATCTAATTCAAATGTTGAACCCTTTCTAATTTCTCCTGCTAACATAAATTACCTCCTAACTTCATTATTTTTGAACTTTTTCTACTAATGTTTTGAATCCATTCATATCATTAACTGCCATTTCAGCTAACATTTTTCTATTTATAGTTACATTAGCTGCTTTTAAATTATTCATTAATTTAGAATATGTTGTTCCACACATTCTAGCAGCAGCATTAATTCTTGCAATCCATAAAGATCTGAAATCTCTTTTCTTTTGCTTTCTTCCTACATAAGCATAGTTGCCAGATTTCATAACAGCTTGATTAGCCATTCTAAATCTTATTGATTTTGCTCCAAAATAACCTTTTGCTCTTTTTAGAACTTTTTTATGTCTTGCTCTTGTTGTAACAGCTCCTTTTACTCTTGCCATTTATATTCTCTCCTTTCAAATTATATGCTTATTATTGATATGGTAACAGCTTCTTAATAGCTTTCATGTTTGCACTATCTGCATAAGATGATTTCTTTAAAGCCATTTTTCTCTTAGAAGATTTACCTGTTAGTTTATGTGCACGATTTGCAACATTTTTCTTAATTTTACCAGTTCCTGTTACTGATAATCTCTTTTTTGATGAACTGTGTGTTTTCATTTTTGGCATAATACTCTCTCCTCTCTCAAACACTAAATTATTTTTGTTTTGGTATTAAAAACATAACTAGATTTTTACCTTCCATTTTTGCTTCTTTTTCAATTTGAGCATTATCTATCATGTCTTTAAAATCTGACATAATATCTTTTCCTTGTTCAATAAAGTTTAGCTCTCTACCTCTAAATCTCATTGTTACTTTTACTTTATTTCCAGCATCAATGAACTTATTAGCATTTTTAGCTTTAACTTCTAAGTCATGCTTATCTATATTTGGTGATATTCTGACTTCTTTAATTTCAATAACTTTTTGCTTTTTTTTAGATTCTTTAGCTTTTTTTGCCATTTCGAACTTATATTTACTATAATCTAAAATCTTACATACTGGGTTTGATGGATTAGGTGATACAAGTACTAAATCTAATCCTTCATCTCTAGCTAATTCAATAGCTTTCTCTGTTGGCATAACACCAATTTTTTGACCATCTGAGTCAACAACTTGAACTTTGGAAAATTCAATATTTTCATTAATTAAAAAATCTTGTTTTATATGAAACACCTCCACAAAAAATATATAAAAAAGATTGCTTGTAGGCAATCTTCTCCAATCAAAATATAAAAATATAAATAAAATATATTTTAATTAATACCTCAACAAGACAAAACTCGTAAGGTGAGAAGATTTCCTCTACTTTACGAGTTATATTATACATAACTTTTTATGTTTTGTCAAGTGTTGATTAACATTTTTTAATTATTAATAATAAATTAAATAATATTTCAAATCATTAATTTCTTCTAAAAATTTTAGTCAAATATTTTTTTATCTTTTTCTCTTAAAAATTCTTTTTTCGTTTGATCACAAGTATTCTCTATATAAATATGATAAAATAGTTATTGTTTCCCTTTTAAAAGCTTTTCCCTCTTCTAAATTATAATTATTATTTTTAAAGTTATTTATTACATTCAGGAGTTTTATTTCTTATATCTTCGGACAAATTATTTAATATTATATCTGTCTCTTTGAAAGCATCTTTATATACTTTCTCCATACAATTATCTCCTCAAATTATTTATTTTATATCTATTTTCTTTATTTATAACATCAGATAAAATGTTTTTCATCCTTATTATTATATTAGCTAATTTTTTATAATACTAATCAGTTTGTCTTTTTATTGTTCGTTATCAGACTCTTTTATTAGCTCTTCATATTTTCTTCATTATTACTTAACATTATTTAATTTTTTATAAGTTGATATAATAAATATATTATATTTATTGTTATTACTTCAAATACTACAATAAAAATATTTGTTATAAATATACTATAGAAAAAACAAATAAATTTATAATATGAATTTACTAAGATAATATTGTAAATATTAATGAATATACTATGTTTAATATTATATAATACATTTGTAATTTACTATACATCCAAATTAGTTACATATTTAGCATTTTCTTCAATAAATTCTCTTCTAGGCTCAACATTTTCACCCATTAATATAGAGAATATCTGATCTGCTTTTATAGCATCTTCAAGTTCTACTCTTACTAAAATTCTTGTTTCTGGATTCATTGTTGTCTCCCATAATTGCTCTGAATCCATTTCACCTAAACCTTTATAACGTTGCATACTTAAAGATTCTCTTTTTATTCCCTTTTCTTCAAGCTCTTTTAGTTTTTTATCCAAATCAGCTTCATTATAACAATATATATCTTCCATACCTTTTTTAGATAATTTAAACAATGGTGGTTGTGCTATATATATATATCCATTTTCAACTAATGGTCTCATATGTCTAAAGAAAAATGTTAATAAAAGTGTTCTAATATGTGCACCATCAACATCAGCATCAGCCATTAAAATAATCTTATGATATCTCAATTTATCTATATTAAAATCTTTTCCAATACCTGCACCAAGTGCAATAATTACAGGAGATAATTTTTCATTATTATATATTTTATCTGCTCTAGCTTTCTCAACATTTAGCATTTTACCCCAAAGAGGTAATATAGCTTGAAATCTTCTATCTCTTCCTTGCTTTGCACTACCACCTGCAGAATCTCCCTCAACTATATATATCTCACATTTAGAGGCATCTTTTTCTTGACAGTCAGCAAGCTTACCTGGTAAAGTTGTTGATTCAAGTGCAGATTTTCTTCTAACTAACTCTCTTGCTTTTCGAGCTGCTTCTCTTGCCCTTGCAGCACTTATTGTTTTATCTAATATAGCTTTTGCTATGTTTGGATTTTCCTCTAAAAATTGTCCTACTTTGTTAACCATAGCATTACTTACTACAGCTGTTACTTCACTATTACCAAGTTTAGTTTTAGTTTGTCCTTCAAATTGTGGTTCAAGTACCCTAACACTTACAATAGCAGATATTCCTTCTCTTATATCTTCACCTTGCAAATTAGAGTCTTTTTCTTTTAAGATATTAAATTTTCTAGCATAATCATTAAAAGCTTTAGTAAGACCTCTTTTAAATCCATCTACATGAGTTCCACCTTCGCCTGTTGGTATATTATTTACAAATGATAATATATTTTCAGAATAAGATGTCGTATATTGAAATGCAACTTCTACTTGTACACTATTATCTTCTGTTTCAAAATATACTACATCTGGATTTACTAAGTCTTTTCCTTTATTTAAGAACTCTACAAATGATTTTATTCCTCCTTCATAATGGAATACCATTTGCTCAGATCCTTCTTCTCTTTTATCCCATAAAGTTATTTTTAATCCTTTATTTAAAAAGGCCATCTCTCTTAATCTTTGAACTAAAATATCTGTTTCAAACACAGTTGTTTCAAATATTTGTGCATCAGGTTTAAATACTACTTTTGTTCCAGATTTTTTTCCATCTGATATTTTATGTGCATGTTCTACTGTTTTTCCTCTTGCAAATGAAGCAGCATATACTCCATCTCCATCACATGCCTCAACATATAAGCTTTCAGACAAAGCATTTACAACAGACGCACCAACACCATGAAGACCTCCAGATACTTTATATCCGCCACCACCAAATTTACCTCCAGCGTGTAATATTGTAAATACAACTTCAAGTGTTGATATTCCAATTTTAGGATGCTTTCCAATCGGAATACCTCTACCATTATCTTGTACGCTTATTATATTATCCGGCAATATTTCTACATTTATCTCTGTACAAAAACCAGCCAAAGCTTCGTCTACTGCATTATCTACTATTTCGTATACTAAATGGTGTAATCCTCTTGAAGATATACTACCAATATACATACCAGGTCTTTTTCTAACTGCTTCTAAGCCTTCTAGTACTTGTATTTGATTTTCATCATATTTTGCCATTTTTCTACCTCTTTTCATTACTATTTTTTATGTACTTTTTATTTATATCATATTTTAATATTAATTTTCAAGTACCCCATTTGAAACTTTTAAAATTTTTATATTTTCAATATTTTTAACAAAAGTATCTTCTGTTGTCGTTATTATACTTTGATAATTTTCTATATATTTTAATAAAAAATTAATTCTTTTACTATCTAATTCTGACATTATATCGTCAAGTAATAATATTGGTATTTCTTCTTTTTCATTTTTTAATAATTCAAAATTTGCAAGTTTTAATGTTAATAACGCTGTTCTTTTTTGCCCCTGTGAGCCAAATTTAGCCACTTCTTGTCCATTAATATATATTTCTATATCATCTCGTTGGATTCCTTTAATTGATGACATTCTGAGCTTATCTATATACAAATGATCATTTAAATATTTATTTACTTGTTCAACATTCATATTTAAAAAATCTGTATTATATATTAAATTAATTTCTTCTTTAGACTCAGTTAATTCTTTCTGAATAGTTTTTGCATAATTATTTAGTTTTTCAATTATATTAGCTCTAAACTCTACAATTTTGACTATATTATTACTCATTTTTTCATGTAGAACTCTTATATATTCATCGTCTACTCTATCTTTTTTCAACATGCTATTTTTTAATTTTAAACATTTCATATACTCCTGATGATATATAATATATGACTTAGATAATTGACAGCAAATCATATCTATAAAATTTCTTCTTTTACTAGGAGAACCTTTTACTACGTCTAAACTCTCTGGAGAAAAAATAACTATAGGAATTTCTCCAACATATTCTGCAATTTTTTTTATTTTTACATCATTATTTTTAATTTGTTTTCTATTTAACTTATCTATATAAAAATTTGTTATTAATTTAATATTATTTTTAATATATTGTAAATCTATTTTACAATATTCTTTATTAAAATTAATTAATTCATTATCTTTTTGAGTCCTATATGATTTACCAAAAGCGCAAACATATATTGCTTCTATTATATTAGTTTTACCTTGAGCATTATCTCCTAAAAATAAATTTATTCCATTTATTAATTCTATTTCTTGATTTATATAATTTCTAAAATTTTCTAATCTTAATTTTTGTAAATACATTTATATCCCCTCAAAAAAACAAAGCATGAATAATACATACTCATGCTTCCTTATTAAATATTTTAATCTTGCTTTATTTTTATTGGTAAAACAACATATGTAAATTCATTAGAAACAATTGGTTTAAATAAAACTGGTGATATACTTGTTGTAAATTCTATACATATTTCTGAATCTTCAATTACTTTTAAAGCATCAATTACATATCTTGGATTAAAACCTATTTCAAGCTCTTTTCCTTCAACTAAAGCAGTAATTACTTCTTTTGCATCACCATTTTCACTAACACAACTTAATGTAATTCCATCTATACTTAATCTCATTTTCACAGGAGATTTTTTATCTTTTTCTTTATTTTCTTTTGCAAAAAGAGCTACTCTTTCAAAAGCATCTAATAATTTTTTAGTTTTTACACGTACTTTTGTCTCATAATGTTCTGGTATAATACTTTGATAATTTAAAAATTCTCCTTCTATAAGTCTGCTTATTATTATACTATTTCCCATCTCAAATAAAGCTTGATTTCTGTTTATTCCTATTCTTACAGTTTCACCTTCAGCATCACTTAATATTTTTAATAATTCAGATAATACTCTTCCAGGAATAATTGCTTTAAAATTATTAATTTCTTTTTCACAAAGGTGTTTTTTTAAAGACAATCTGAATCCATCTATTGTTACTATTGTTAATATATTATCTTCTACTTTTACTAATGCTCCATTATATACAGGTCTATTTTCATCAGTACTAACAGAAAATAATGTTCTTCTAATCATATCTTTAAAAATATTTTGCTCTATTTCTATACTATTTTCAATATCAAAAACAGGAAGTTTTGGATATTCATTAGGATTCATAACTGCAAGTTTAAATATACCATTTATTGATTTTATAACAAATAAATTATCATCTACTGAAATTTCGACTGTTTCATCTTCAATTTTTCTTACAATTTCATTTAACATTCTTAAGTCTACAACAGTTTTTCCTTCTCTTATAACATCACAATCAAAAGTATGCTCTGAGCCTATTTCCAAATCATTTGTTATAAGTTTTAATTTATTTTGATATGCTTCAAATAAAACTCCTTCTAATATTGGCATAGTTGTTTTAGAGCTAGATGTTTTTGATACAATATTTAAAGCATTTATTAATTCTTTTAAATCACATTTAATATTCATAATTTTCTCCTTTTCTATTATATTTTAACTATCCACTATGAGATTAAATTTTATTATTTAATTATAATAAACTAAATTTAAAAAATCAATAGATAAAATGAAACTTTTTTTGCTATTTAGCTTTCTCTTTCTAATGTTTTTTTAATATCATCAATTAAATCTTTTGTATCTGGATTATTATCATAATCATATTTTACCTTTGAATAAGCATGTAAAACTGTTGAATGATCTCTTCCACCAAAATCTTTACCAATTGCAGGAAAAGACATATCTGCTACTTCTCTGCATAAATACATTGCAATTTGTCTTGGAAATGCTATTGTAGTAGAGCGTTTATCACTTGTTAAATCTGTTACTTTTATATTAAAAAATTTAGCAACAACTTGCATAATTAGTTTACTAGTCATAATTTGTGTATTTTTTACTAAAATAGATTCTATAGTATTATCAACTACTGCATCAGTTAGAGGATTATTTGTAAATTTTGTATATGCAACTAATTTATTAAATACCCCCTCTAATTCACGTACATTAGATTTTACTCTTGTTGCAATTTTAACTAAAATATCTTCGTCAATTACATATCTTTCTTCTTCAGCCTTCTTTTTTAATATTGCAAGTCTTGTTTCATAATCTGGTGTTTGTATATCTACACTTACTCCCATAGAAAATCTTGTTTTTAATCTATCCTCTAAACCATTAATTTCTTTAGGAGGTTTTTCAGAAGTAAGTACTATTTGTTTTCCACTTTCAAATAATGAATTAAATGTATGGAAAAATTCTTCCTGACATTTGTCTTTTCCTGCAATAATTTGTACATCATCTATAAGTAATAAATCTACATTTCGATATTTTTGTTTGAATGTATCGTTCATATTTGGATTTAACATGGCTTTTATTAATTCATTAACAAATAACTCACCTGTGCAATAAATAACCTTTTTAGAAGGATCCTTGTCGATTGTAGCATTACCTAAAGCTTGCATAAGATGTGTTTTTCCAAGACCTACACCGCCATAAATATATAACGGATTAGTCATACCTAAATTTTCATATACAGAATAAGCTGTAGCTCTTGCAAATCTATTACTACTACCAACAATAAAATTATCAAAAGTGTATCTAGGATTAAGACCTGCATTTTCTTTAATAGTTTTAGGATCTAAATTAATATTATTAATTATATTATTATCTCCTACTTTAATACTTCCATATTGACCTTTAACAATTTCAACATCTAAATTATCATCACTTTCATTTTCAGGAATTGCATCTTTTGCTTCAAATATAATTTTATAGTCTATACTAGTTAATATTTTTAATGTATTTTGTATTAGATCTAAATATCTTTTTTTGCATATTTCTATATGATAACTGGATGGAGATAAAAAACATATTGTATTTTTATCTATTAATCTAGGAACCATAACTTCAATATATGTTTTATATGCTATTTGTGAAGTTTCTTCTTTTAAAGCTTCAAGTGCTTTTTCCCAAATATTTATAAAATTATCTTCCATGTTCCCTCCTTTATATAAAAAAAATAAAACCGTATTTCCTTTAATTATTATAATAAATTAACTCTAAAAAATCAACAAAAAAATAATTTTAAAAATTAGTTATTCACAGTTTCCACAATTTACTTTGTTGATAATGTGGATATTTTTTATTAATTTTTTTATATTTTAAAAAAAATTTTAAAATTTTTTATTTTACAATTTATTATTTTTATTTCCGAAAAATGTAAACCAATTTTTCTTCGCGCGTGCGCGCGCGTTATTAGATAATAGTATTTATTTTTATTATTATTATATATAGTAGTAGTAGTAGGGGGTGTGGATAATGTGGATAACTATGTCAAACCCTTGGTATTACTTAATTTTGCCTGTGGATAAAACTGTGGATAACTTTGGCACTTATCCACATTATCCACAGGGGGGTCTATAAAATAAAAATTTTCACAATTCTATCACAGAGTTATCCACAGGTTATCCACAGTTACCTGTGGATAACTTTTATATTTTTGCAAATTTAATCATTTAGCAATCTTTTTGAAATATTTGTGAAATAATTGACTTCTAGACTTAAAAAAATTCAGTAAAATAGCATATTTAAAAATTTGTTCTTTACAAATAATCTGATAAAAAAAGATAAGTTATCCACAGTTAGTCTAAGCTAACAAATAACATTACTTTTCACAGAAATTTTTATTTTTGTAAATATGTCTACTAAAATTATATTAAAATATATTAAAATAAATAAATCACATATATTTGTAAAATACAACTACTTTTTTGAAAAACATGATTTTTTTTAAAGTTATCCACAGGTTATCCACAGTTAGTAAAAAAAATATGATAATTTTGTGAAATTTAATTTTAAATTTTACATAAAAACTGTGGATAACTTTTTAAATTTTTATATTAAGTTTATTTTTTATGTATTGTTAAAAACATTGATATTGCTGAATTTCAAGCTTTTCAATTTAAAAAAAAATTTTTGATTTTTAAGAGTTTTAAAAAATAAATATGAAATTAAAATACTAGCAATTAGCTTTACATAAAAACTGTGGATAACTATCAAATTTATGTAGTTTTTTTGATATTTTTTTGCATTATTTTTAATAAAAATATTAAACTGTGGATAACTTTTATAAAAAAAAAAATTAGTATTTAATAATATGTAAATTACAAATTTACATAAAAACTGTGGATAACTTTTTTTTATTTTTTAACTTTTCACGTCAAAAATTAAAAAATTGTGGGGTTGACAAAAATAATGAAATGTTATATAATGTTTGCACTTATTATAGGTTAAATGACTAAATATGATTATTTAATTTAGCATTTATTTTTTTTGGATTGAAAATAATATATATTTATACATTTTAGGAGGTGTATTAGCGTGAAAAGAACATATCAACCAAAAACAAGACAAAACAAAAAAGTACACGGATTTAGAAAAAGAATGTCTACTTCTTCAGGAAGAAACATTTTAAAGTTAAGAAGACAAAAAGGAAGAAAAGTACTTTGTGCTTAGATTCTACTGAAAAGTGGGTATGTTTTTCATATCCACTTTTAACTTATGTAGGAAGGGATAGTAATGAAATATACTCTTAAAATTAAGAAAAATAAGGTATTTAAATACATTTTTAAAAAAGGAATATATTCTAAAGGGGATTTTGTTGTTGTACATATATGTAAAACAAAATACTTTGATGAAGAAATTTCTAATAATTTTTTTGCTGTATGTGTTTCTAAAAAAAATGGTAATAGTGTAAAAAGAAATAGACTTAAAAGGCTTGCAAGAGAAGTATATACTCAGGAAGAAACTAGATTAAAAAGAGGATATAATATTGTTATTATCTATAAAAAAGAAACATTAGCAGATAATGTAAGTTTTTTTGATATAAAAGAAGATATAAAAAAATGCTTTGAGGATCTTGATTTGTATGAATAGGATAAAGAAAATTTTTAAATTACCAAGAAAAATATTAGTATCTTTAATCAGAGGTTACCAATTATGTATATCTCCTCGCCTTGGAAAGCACTGTAAATATTATCCGACATGTTCTGAGTATACTAGGCAGGCAGTTGACAAATATGGTATAATTAAAGGTAGTTTATTAGGTATAATAAGAATATTAAAATGTAATCCATTTTCAAAAGGTGGAGTGGATTTATTAAAGTAAAAATGGGGGATATTAATGATTGATTTTATTAGTGGATTATTAGGAAGCATAATCAGAGTAATATTCAATGTTTTTGGACATAATTACTTTGTTGCTTTATTAATATTTACCTTACTAACTAAACTATTACTTTTCCCATTAATGCTAAAACAGCTAAAATCTACAGCATCTATTCAAAAAATAGCACCAGAGGATAAAAAGTTAAGAGAAAAATATAAAGATAATCCTCAAAAACTAAATGAGGAATTAACTAAACTTTATACTGAAAATAAAATTAGTCCTTTGGGTGGATGTTTAATACCATTAATTCAAATACCAATAATTCTTGCTATGTTTTGGGTTGTAAAGCAACCTCTAACGTATATAGTGCAAACTGATCCAGCTGTAATTGAGTCTTATACACAGGAATATTTAGGAAAAGAAGAAGTTACTGAAGCTGAGATGAAAGAATATGAAATTGCTATAGCTAAAAAATATAATTTACTAGATATGAATATTGGATTGGGATTAAATTTAGGAGATACTCCAAAAGATGCATTTTCACAGGATGAAAATAATAGAGTAAGTAAATTAACTTTAATTATTCCTTTGCTTACACTTGTGTTTGCAATAATTAGTAACAAAGTATCTCAAAGAAAGATGCAAATGACTGAAGATCAAGCTGAAATGCAAAAATCTATGAATTTAGTAATGCCTTTACTTTCAACATATATAGCTTTTGCTTGGCCTATTGCACTTGGTGTATATTGGCTATTTGGAAGTATTTTAGGTATTATTCAACAATTAATCATGGATAAAATAATGGAAAAAGAAAGTGGCGTAATAGAAGTAAAAGGTAAAAAGAAAAAAGATAAAGTATTATTCCTAGGAAAGGGTGATAATAATAATGATTAAAAAAGTTACAGAACAAGTTGGAAAAACAATAGAAGAAGCAATAAGAAAAGGATTAGAAGAATTAAAAGTTTCAAGAGATGATGTAAAAATTGAAGTTCTTGAAGAACCTTCAAATGGTGGAGTTTTAGGTATTCTATCTGCAAAACTTGCTAAGGTAAGACTTACTGTAGATAAGAAAATTAGTGATGAACAAGCTCAAAAAACAATTGGTAAATTAGATGAAATTCTAAAAAATATTTTTGCAATTACTAAAGAACAAGTAAATTATGAGATTAAAAGAAATGAAAATCAAATAAATCTTGTAATTAAAGGCGATGAAATGAAACATCTGATAGGGTATAAAGGTAAAACAATTGAAGCTTTTCAATCACTTTTAAATTCAATGCTTCAAAGAGAAGACGAAGAATATGCAAAAGTATTTGTTGAAATTAATGATTATAAAAAAAAGAAAGAAGAAAAATTAAGAAAATTAGCTAATAAAATGGCGGCAAATTGTGTTAAGTTTAGAAGACCAATAAGACTTGAACCAATGTCAGCATATGAAAGATTAATAATTCATAGAGAATTAGCTGATAGAACAGACGTAGAAACTGAATCAATAGGAGAAGAACCAAAAAGAAGAGTTGTTATAAAAAGAAAATATCAGTATAGATAATTTTTTAGGAGGTATATATGGAAAAGGATAAATTGAGAGATGATTTCATAGATGAGATAAAATCTAAAAATGATCCTATTGAAGGGTGGAGTACAAAAAGATTAAAAAAAGAAGTAGAAGATGATTCTGGAAAAGGTGAATCTCTAGAAAGAGATGAATTAGGTATAGATTAAAATTATATAATCACCATTCTATTTAGGTGAAAGTTAAATAGAACTCAGTGATATAGCCTTTACGCTATTTTACTGAGTTCTTTTAAGTAAAGGAGTGAAAATTATGTCTACAACTATTGCTGCAATAGGTACAGCTTTATCTAATAGTGGTATAAGTATAATACGTATTAGTGGAAAGGATAGTTTAAGTATTATTAATAAGATATTTAAAACAAATCATGAAATAGAACCTAATACTATTGTGTTTGGAAAAATATTAAAGAATAATGAATTTATAGATAATGTATTATTATCTTATTTTAAAGCACCACATTCATATACAGGAGAAGATGTTTGTGAAATTAATTGTCACGGCGGAACTCAAATTACTAGGCAAATCTTAGAAATTGTTCTAGAAAATGGTGCAAGACTTGCTGAGCCTGGAGAATTTTCAAAAAGAGCTTTTTTAAATGGAAAAATGGATTTGTCTCAAGCTGAGGCAGTTATTAATCTAATAAATGCAAAAACTCAAACAGAAACAAGAATTGCTGCAAAAAATTTAGAAGGAAATTTATCTAAAAAAATAATGGAATTAAGAGAAGAACTTGTTGAATTAATGGCAAAAATTGAAGTAAGTGTAGATTATCCTGAGTATGATTATGATGAAGTAGAACCAGATTCTATTGTTAATTTATTAGATAAAAAAATAAATGAAATAAATAATATATTAAAAACATATGAACATGGAAAATATATAAAAAATGGCGTTAATGTAGCCATACTTGGTAAGCCTAATGTTGGAAAATCTTCGCTTCTTAATAATTTAGCTAATTATGATAAAGCCATTGTTACAGATATACCAGGTACTACAAGAGATATTGTTGAGGAAACAATTAATTTAGGAGATATTGTATTAAATATATCGGATACAGCAGGTATTCGTGATACAGACGATATTATTGAAAAGATCGGTGTTGAAAAAAGTTTAAAAATATTAGAAGAAATGGATTTAGTAATATATATAATAAATGGTCAAGATGGGATAAGTAAAGAAGATTTTGAAATTCTTTCCAAAATCCAAAATAAAGGACTTAAATATATATTAGCTATAAATAAGATTGATGTGGCACAAAAAGACGTTTTAAATGCCATTTTGAAAGAAATAAAGCAAAACAAACTAAATGATCCTGTATTTATATCTGTGCAAGAAAATGAAGGTATAGAAAATTTAAAAAATGAAATTATTAAATTATTTAATTCAAACGATTTAGATTATGTACATGAATTAATAATTACGAATGAAAGACATAAAAATCTATTAAAAAAATCAGTAGATTATTTATATGATGCCAAAAAAGAAATATCACTAGGACAACCAATAGATATTGTTTCTATTTACGTAAAAAAAGCTACAAAAACGCTTGGAGAGATAATAGGTGCAGATGTTACAGAAGATATAATTTCAAAAATATTTGAAAAATTTTGTTTAGGGAAATAGGAGGAAAAAATGAGCGAGTATACTTTAGGTACATATGATGTAGTAGTTATAGGTGCAGGACATGCAGGTTGCGAAGCAGCACTTGCAGCTGCAAGAATGGGGAAAAAAACAGCAGCTTTTGTTATTAATTTAGATACACTTGCAAATATGCCATGTAATCCAAGTATTGGAGGAACATCAAAAGGACATTTAGTAAGAGAAATAGATGCATTAGGTGGAGAAATGGCAAAAAATGCAGATAAAACTTTTTTACAATCAAAAATGCTTAACACCTCAAAAGGACCTGCCGTACATTCTTTAAGGGTTCAATCAGATAGAAAAATGTATCATATTGAGATGAAAAAAACAATGGAAGAGCAAGAAAATTTAGATGTTTATCAAGCTGAAATTGTTAAAATATTAGTAGAAAATAATAAAGTTATAGGTGTAAAAACTAAAGTTGGAGCTACTTTTTATGCTAAATGTGTAATTGTTGCTACAGGTACTTACTTAAAAGGTAAAGTAATTATTGGAGAAGTATCATATGAAAGTGGACCAGATGGAGTATTTCCTGCAAATGATTTATCTCAGAGTTTATTAGACTTAGGAATTGAATTAAGACGTTTTAAAACAGGAACTCCTGCAAGAATTAATGCTAAAACTATAGATTTTTCTAAAATGGAAGAGCAAGTTGGAGATAAGGAAATAATACCGTTTTCTTTCGAAAATGAAGATAATAAAGAAATTGCAAATAAAAAGCAAATATCATGTTTTCTAACTTATACAAATGAAGAAACACATAAAATAATTAGAGCAAATTTAGATAGATCACCTATATATACAGATAATAAAGAAATGAAGCTAAAATCTACAGGACCTAGATATTGTCCATCTATTGAAGATAAAGTTGTAAGATTTGCAGACAAAAAAAGACATCAATTGTTTATAGAGCCACTTGGAGAGAAAACTTCCGAAATGTATATTCAAGGAATGTCTTCTTCACTTCCTGAAGAAGTACAAATTCAGATGTATAGAACTGTACCAGGACTTGAAAATGCAAAAATGATGAGACCAGCTTATGCTATAGAATACGACTGTATTGATTCTACTAATTTAAAATTAAGTCTTGAATATAAAGGAATAGATGGATTATTTTTTGCAGGACAAATAAATGGTTCATCTGGTTATGAAGAAGCGGCAGCACAAGGAATTATAGCGGGAATAAATGCAGTTTTAAAAATAGATAATAAAGAGCCATTAATTCTTGATAGATCTGAAGCATATATTGGTGTATTAATAGACGATTTAGTAACAAAAGGAACAAATGAACCATATAGAATGATGACTTCACGCGCAGAATATAGACTTGCTCTAAGGCAGGATAATGCAGATTTAAGACTTACAGAAAAAGGATATAAAGTTGGGTTAATTTCTAAAGAAAGATTCGACAAGTTTTTACAAAAAAAAGATGCTATTAGAAAAGAAATAGAAAGAATAAGAGCTACAGCAGTAAGACCAACAGAGGAAGTTAATGAATTGTTAGTAAATCTTGGATCATCTCCACTAAATACTGGATGTAAACTTGCGGACTTATTAAAAAGAAGTGAATTAAATTATAATAACTTAGCTCCAATAGATAAAAAAAGAAAACCTTTGCCTAGAAGTGTAGTTGAAGAAGCTGAAATTCAAATAAAATATGAAGGATATATAAAATTACAACAGGAGCAAATAGATGAATTTAAACAATTAGAAAATAAAAAATTAAGACAAGACATAGATTATAATGATATCAAAGGGTTATGTTTAGAAGCAAGGCAAAAACTAAATAAACAAAAGCCATTATCTGTTGGTCAAGCTTCAAGAATTTCTGGTGTATCACCTGCTGATATATCAGTATTATTAATATATTTAAATCAGAATAATATTAAGTAGGAGGGTTTCATGTGAAAAAATTTACTAAGTTTTATGTAAATCAATTAAAAAATGAAAATATAGAATTAACGGATGATATGTTAGAAAAACTTGAAAAATATAAGGATTTGTTACTTGAATGGAATGAAAAAATAAATCTTACTGCAATTACAGATGAAGAAGAGATTTTTGTTAAACATTTTGTAGATTGTTTATATTGTGCAAAGTATATCACAAATGAGGATAAAAGTATTATAGATGTAGGAACTGGAGCAGGATTTCCAGGACTTGTACTTGCAATATATTTTCCAGATAAAGAATTTACTTTATTAGATGCTTTAAATAAAAGATTAATATTTTTAGAGGATGTAATAAATAAATTAGGACTTAAAAATGTAAAATTAATTCATGGACGTGCAGAAGAAATTGTAAGAATTGAAGATTTATATGAAAAATATGATGTAGTTGTTTCAAGAGCAGTTGCACAGCTACCAATATTACTTGAATATATAAGTCCATATATAAAAGTAAATGGAAAATGTATTGTTATGAAAGGCGATAATGTAGATGAAGAGATAAAATTATCTTCTAATGCATTAAAAGTGTTAAATTTAAAATTGTTAAGAAAAAATTTATATTCATATAATGTGAAAAATGAAGAATATAAAAGAAGTATATTAGAGATAGAAAAAATAAATGAAACACAAAGAAAATATCCAAGAAATTATGGAAAAATAAAGAAAAAACCATTATAATATAAATAAAAATAGCAAAAAATAGCAAAAAATAGCAAGTAAAAAATATTTGCTATTTTTTTATTGACAATATAAAAAAAAATAAAATATAATAAAATAGAATAAAATAGAAAGTGAGGAAAAAATATATGGAAGAAATATTAAGTAAATTAAAAGATGGAGGAACAAATGAAAATTTAAAAAAACTAGCTAGAGATTACTTAGACTCCTCTTATAAAGAAGATTTTATTAACAAGGTTTTAGGAAATCCAGATAGTAAAAACAAAAGAAAATTAATACTTGATAATTCAAATAATTTTGATGATATTGTTTATAGTGATGAAGAATTCAAATGGGTTAATTTTAATTTTAGAAGAGGATTTTCAAATTTTGATCAAAATGAATGCAAAAAGGGAAATTTATATAATATTATATTGAATCTTCCTAATGAAGCTAGTTATAGCTATTCTAGAGAATATATTTTGAAAGCAGAAAAGGAAAATTTAAAGTTTTTATATGTTTCAAGAGATGAAGAAAATAGATTAGATAATGTAGTAATAACTGTAAAAGAAGATGAGTTGAAGAAACATATTAAAATTATAGAAGATATAGAAGATCCAGAAAAGAGTATATATGGTTTATATAATTATGATGAGTTACCAGATTTTATTTCTAAATATGATAATAAAAATATAGGAATTGTTCCAGAAGCAACTGATAGAAGAAAGGATTGGTTTGCAGACAAAATTAGTCTATTAGACCAAAGTCTTGTAAAATTGGTAGCAGAAACACCAGAATTAATGGAAAAGTATATAAGTAACAAAGAAAATAAAGATTATTTATCAGTGTTATCTTCTGCTTCTATTGATTCATATAATGATATCAACAATAAAGAAAAAGATCTAGATTATGTAGCTAGACTTATTGATGAGAAACCAACAATTGAAGACTTTAAAAGAGTAATGGAAGATGGAGAAAGTATAGGAGAAGATGATATGATACAATTTGATGATATAGATAAGTCGAAGTATAATGGTGTGGTTTCTATGGTTGCAGAGGAGACAAGTTTAAACATAAAAAATGAATTAAAAGACGAAATAAAAGATAAATATATAGATACATTTATACAAAAATATGGAGATTTATTAGAACAAAAGGGATTTACTAGAAGTGGATTCCTAAAAAAAGAAGTACTAGAAAAAGTTGAGGAATATAATAAAAGCAAAAGTATATAATTTTTTTCAGAACTTATCAAAAAAGAGTGAATTTTGAATTTACTCTTTTATTTTTTGAATAAATGTAATATAATAACCGTGAGGTGAAATTATGGCAAGGGTAATATCAATAGCTAATCAAAAAGGTGGTGTCGGAAAAACTACAACAGCAGTTAATTTAAGTGCTTGTATAGCTCAAAGAGGAAAACGTGTTTTGTTAATTGATGCTGATCCACAAGGAAATGCAACAAGTGGTCTTGGAATTGAATCACATACTGAAAAATCTGTATATAATGTTTTAGTAGATGACATGGATATAGCTGAAACAATTTTACCAACAATGATTAAAAAATTAGAAATTTGTCCAGCAAATATAAATCTTGCAGGAGCTGAAATAGAACTTGTATCAATGGTTTCAAGAGAAAATAGGTTAAAAGAAGCTTTAACTAAAATAAGAGACGAGTATGATTATATTTTTATAGATTGTCCACCATCTCTTGGCCTTATTACATTAAATGCCTTTACTGCATCAGATAGTGTACTTGTTCCAATTCAGTGTGAATATTATGCACTAGAAGGACTTGGACAACTTATAAATACTATAAAGCTTGTACAAAGACATTTAAATCCAGAATTAGTTATTGAAGGTGTAATTTTAACTATGTTTGATGCAAGAACTAATTTATCTACACAAGTTTCTAGAGAAGTTGAAAAGTATTTTGGAGATAAAGTATTTCAAACAATAATACCAAGAAATATTAGACTTAGTGAGGCGCCAAGTCATGGGTTACCAATAACTTTATATGATGATGAATCTAAAGGAGCAGAAACGTATAAAAAACTTGCTAAAGAATTAATAAAATTAACTGAAAAGGAGGATTAATATATGACTAAGGGATTAGGAAGAGGATTAAATGCTTTTTTTGGTGAAGATAATGAAGATACAATAGAGCAAGTTACAAAGAAATCTTCGAAAAAAGAAGATAATGTTTTGGAAAATGTTGTAGAGTTAAAAATTGATGAAATAGAGCCAATGTTAAATCAACCAAGAAAAGTGTTTGATAAAGAAAAAATGGACGAATTAACAGACTCTATACGTGAAAATGGAGTTATTCAACCAATTCTTGTAGTAAAAGATAAAAATGGATACACGATAGTTGCAGGAGAAAGAAGATGGAGAGCTGCTAAAGCTGCTGGCTTAAAGAAAATACCTGCTATAGTAAAAGATTATACAGATAATAGAAAAAAGCAGGTAGCTTTGATCGAAAATATACAAAGAGAAGATTTAAATATAGTAGAAATTGCAAAAGCAGTAAAAGAACTTATGGATATTGATGGATATACTCAAAGTGAAGTAGCTAAAATAACTGGAAAAAATGTTTCAACAATATCTAATATAGTAAGACTATTAAAACTTCCAAATCAAGTTTTAGATATGGTATTAAATGGAGACTTAGTTGAAGGACAAGCTAGAGCATTGCTTGCAATTAATGATGAAAAAAAGCAAATAGAAATTGCTAAAAAAGTGGCTGAAAAAAAATTAACTGTTAGAGATGTTGAAAGACTTATTTATGGTGATGAAAAATATCAGAGAAAAACAGAAAAGAAAAAACCAAAAAGTGTATATTATCAAAATGTTGAAAATAAATTAAAAGACTATTTTGGTTATAAAGTTAAAATTGATCAGACTAAAAGACATCAAAGATTAATAATAGAATATAATGATGAAGAAGGTCTTGAAAGTTTACTTTCAATGCTAAATATTGATATGTAAAATAAAATCTTATAGAAATTTCTATAAGATTTTATTTTGGGTATTGACAAATAAAAAAAAGATGGTATAATTATATCTGTACCGTATATGGAAGAGTGTCCGAGTGGTTTAAGGAGCCAGTCTTGAAAACTGGTGATGTCGAAAGGCACCGTGGGTTCGAATCCTACCTCTTCCGCCAAAGAATACCTATTATTTTTAAGTAATAGGCATTTTTTTTATTTATTTAAAAGATATATAGAAAAGTTTAAATATACTGCAAAAATTGTCCATAATAAATATGGTATCTGAATTATAGCAGCCGTCTTATTTTTTGTGAAGAATCTTACTATCATAATAATTACAAGAATTAATAGTAATATTATCCATATTAAAGCAAGTAATCTGCTTTTCATAGCAAAAAATATTATTGGCCATATTAAATTTACAATTAGTTGTGAATAGTAAATTGTTTTTACATCTGAATCTAAATTAGAATAGATAGTAATTATTCCATATGATAATCCCATTAGAAAATATAAAATTGTCCATACTATTGGAAATAATACTGCAGGTGGTGAAAGAGTAGGTTTAATTAATGAGTCATAATCCATACTACCTGATATAATAAATCCAACTATACTACCAAGAATTAAAGGGATTAAAATTGATTTTAAATAGATTTTAAATTTTGACATATATTTACTCCTTTTAGTTATATTGTATTAAATAAAAATTCAAATATACTTTGACTATATGATTTTATTAAAAAATAATAAAAAATATTGACTTATTTTCTACTTATTGTTATAATGTAGGAGTATCAAAAATAGTTTGGAGAGTTACCCAAGTGGTGAAGGGGACAGTTTGCTAAACTGTTAGGTCGTGTATGCGGCGCGAGGGTTCGAGCCCCTCACTCTCCGCCAATTGTATTAATTGTAGAAGAAATGTTTAAAAACATTTCTTTTTTTAATAAAGTGTAAGTAGAAAAAATAATAAAAATGGAAAAATATATTTACAGATATTTTAAATATTGATATAATTTAAAATATAAGAAAGATTAGGTGGAAATATGCCAAAAAATAAAATATATATAGTCATAATTATAATGTTAGTTGCATTACTATTAAGTTTTTTTATATTTGAAATATATAAGAAAAGTTTATTAAAAAATGACGATAATCAAATAGATATTTTATGTGAAATTATTAAAGAAATTACTAATGAAGATGAAAATATATATTTAAATAAAAGTGCATTGACAAATTTTATAACAAAAAAAGAATATGAAGATATAAGTAAATTATTAGAACTTCAAAATAAAAACGAAGAGGGGAGAAATTTTAACATTTCTATTAGTTACAATGCAAAAGAAAATATATTAACGATTACAAAAGAAGATAGCGAAAATTTATATTCATTTACTCAAAGGTATAAAATAAATATTAAATTAAAGAATTTAGAATATGAAATTTATGGTGAGCCGATAGAAACACAAAATTTTAATTAACTTTAATTTTTATTAGTTATAATGAATAAAAATATGACTGGAAAACCAGTCATATTTTTTATATCCACTCTTTGAATTTTTTTATGTATATTTTTTTTGCAACCATTGCAACAATACAATATAAAAAAGTTACAGCAAAAATTAAAAATATATATTTTAATTCTAAAGGAACAAATCCTAAAATACTACCTAATGCAGTAAAAGGTACAATAATTCCTATTATAATTAATGCTATTGAAGATAGATAAACTGCTTTATGTGCATTACTTTGAACAAATGGAATTTTCGATGTTCTAATTATGTGTAGACCAACAAGATTAGATACTATACTAAAAGAAAAGCTCATTGTTTGGAATGTTGCTACATCACGTACATTAAAGAAAAACCATAATGATGAATATACAATGATGTCAAATATAGCGCTTAAAGGTCCCATAAAGAATATGAAATCTTTTAATTTGCTTAAAGAGAATTTTTTAGGCTGTTCTAAATCCTCTTTATCTACATTATCAAAAGGCAATGTCATTTGTCCAAAATCGTAAAGTAACCCTTCAACTAATAATTGTATTGGCGTCTCTGGTAAAAATGGTAAAAATACACTTGCTATAACTAGAGATAAAACTTCACCGAAGTTAAAACTTGTTGCAAGTTTAATATATTTCATTAAATTAGAGAAAGTACGTCTACCTTCTGTTACACCATCAAGTAAAACATTTAAATCTTTTTTTAATAGTATTATATCTGCAGAATCTTTTGCAATGTCTACGGCAGTGTCAACAGATATACCTACATCTGAGTTAGTAAGAGAAGGACTATCATTTATACCATCTCCCATATATCCAACTACATTTCCATCTTCTTTTAAAAGTCTTACAATTCTAGCTTTTTGTATTGGAGATAGTTTTGCAAATATATTATTTTTCTTTAAAAGTCTTAAAACAGCAGTATCTGTTAGTTTATCTATTTGACTACCAAGTATAATTTTTTCTGAATTAATATCAACTTTCTTACATATACAACTTGTCACTTCAGCATTATCACCTGTAAGTACAATTACTCTAATACCAGCTTTATTTAATTTAGCAATAGATTCTTTAGCAGTTTTTTTAGGAGGATCAAGAAATCCTATGAATCCAAGTAATATCATATTTTTTTCATCTTTAACTGCAGACTGTTCTATATCATCTACATCGTTTCTTTGAGCTACTGCTATTACTCTTAAGCCTTCTTCATTTAAACTTTTACTTATTTTTTTAATATTATCTTTTATTTCTTTAGTAATAGGAGATATTTCTCCTTTATAATCTACTTTAGTACATATGCTTAAAATTTCCTCTACAGCTCCTTTTGTAATGAGCTGCTTTTTTGTACCATCACTTACTATTACAGATAAACGTCTACGTGAAAAATCAAAAGGTATTTCGTCTACAACTTTAAATATTTTGCTTAGTTCATCCATTCCATTTGCCAGTCCTTTTTTTATAACGGCTTCATCTATGTTGCTACTAAGTCCTGTTTGAAAGTATGAATTAAGAAAAACATGTTTTAATATGCGTAAATCTTGTTCTCCCTTTATGTCAAGATATTTTTCTAGAACTATTTTATCTTCTGTTAATGTTCCTGTTTTATCTGTACATAAAATATTCATAGCTCCAAAGTTTTGTATAGAGTCTAATTTTTTTACAATAGTTTTTTTCTTAGACATTCTTACAGCACCCTTAGAAAGACTTGAAGATAATATTACAGGTAAAAGTAAAGGCGTTATACATATTGCTATTGCAACAGCAAATGTAAAAGCTGTTATACTATCATGTTTCCATACATTTAGTAAAAATACAATAGGTATTACACAAAGCATTATTTTAATTAATAGTTTACTAATAGTTTCAATTCCCTTTTGAAAAGCTGTTTTTGGTTTTCCAAGTGTCAGAGTATGAGCAACTTTACCAAAATAAGTGTCGTCTGCAATTCTAATTACAACACCGATGGCACTACCAGATATTACATTTGTACCCATAAAACAGATAGTATCTAAATCTGTTAAGCTTTCTATGTCTTTTAGAGATAATTTAGAATTTTCCTCTTTTTTTACACTATCAGACTCACCTGTAAGAGAAGATTGACCTACATATAGATCTTTTGCATCTATTATTCTTAAGTCTGCAGGAATCATACTTCCAGCTGAAAGTTTAACTACATCTCCTATTGTTACATTTTTTATTGGAATGTTCATTTCTTTTCCATTTCTTATAACGCAGGTTGTAGTTTCAACTATTTCTTTTAGCTTTTCTGCTGCCTTATTTGATCGGTATTCTTCAAAGAAATCTAAAAATGTACTTGCAGTTACTAAAATAATAATCACAATAATATTTGCGTAACTTGGAGGATCTGCAAGATAAATATCTGTATATATTAAAATTAATATTATTCCTAATAAAATACAGTTAAATGGTGTAAATAAACTTTCAAAGAAGTAATTATACCATTTTTTTGACTTTGCTTGTTTTATTTCATTAAGTCCATATTTTTTTCTTCTTAAAGAAGCTTCTTTAGAAGATAATCCAGTATCTTTTATCTTATACTTTTTTATAAAATCATCTTTTGGTATAATACAATCTTCGCCATATATTTTGTTAATATCTACCTCCTCTTTTTCATTTTTCAAACACATCATCTCCTTTTCATAATTATAAAAGATATTTTTATTAATGACTATAAATTATTATATCATATTTTTATAAAATAAAACAAAAAGTATAATAGAAAAGTAAGTAATTGTATAATGATAATATTTATGGTATTCTAATTATAGGAGGTATTGTATATGAAAAAAAGTATGAAAATTTTAATTATAATTTTAGGTATTATCGGAATTGTTGTAATAAATTATGCTATTTCTGGTAAAGGTGGTACAGGTATTAGCGTAAGTCCAACTCCTTTTGTAGATTTTAAAATTGAATATAATACAAAATAATATTTATTGTAAAAATAGTAGATATATGTTTAAATTATATAAAGGTGAGATATTATATGAATAGAGAGAATACAACTAAAGTAATGGTTGGAAATGTTCAAATTGGTGGACAAAATAAAGTAGTTATACAGTCTATGTGTAATACTAAAACTAAAGATGTAGATGCTACAGTAAAACAAATATTAGATCTTGAAAATGTAGGATGTGAAATAATACGAGTTGCTTGTCTAGACATAGATGATGCAAAAGCTATAAAAAAAATAAAGGAAAAAATTCATATTCCTATAGTTGCTGATATTCATTTTGATTATAAAATAGCATTACAAGCTATAGAATCAGGTGTAGATAAAGTAAGAATTAATCCTGGTAATATAGGTAGTGAAGAAAAAGTAAAGGCGGTTGTAGATAAATGCAAAGAAAAACATATACCAATAAGAATAGGAGTAAATGCAGGATCTTTGGAAAAAGACCTACTTGAAAAATATGGTGGAAGCCCTACTGCAGAAGCTATGGTTGAAAGTGCAAAAAGACATGTTGATATATTAGAAAAATTAGATTTTCATGATTATTTAATTTCTTTAAAGGCATCAGATCTAGATTTATGCCTTAAGAGTTATGAAATGGCATCAGAAATGTTTACATGCCCGTTACATTTAGGAATTACAGAAGCAGGTACCAAGTTTAGTGGAACAATAAAGTCTAGTATTGGACTTGGTTGGCTTTTAAGAAAAGGTATAGGGGATACAATACGTGTATCTTTATCTGATGATCCTATAAAAGAAATACAGGTGGCAAAAGAGATTTTAAAGGATTGTAACTTATATAATAAAGTTCCAACTCTAATTGCTTGTCCTACATGTGGTAGAACTCAGATTGAATTAATTCCAATAGCTAGAGAAGTAGAGAATTTTTTGCAAACTATTAACTCAGATATAAAAGTTGCTGTAATGGGATGTGCAGTAAATGGACCTGGAGAAGCTAGAGAAGCAGATATTGGTATTGCTGGAGGAATAAAAGAAGGTATATTATTTAAAAAAGGCAAAATAATAAAAAAAGTAAAGCAAGAAGATATTGTAAACGTTTTGAAGAAAGAAATTTTATCTATGATAAATAATAATTAGTTTTATGCGAATAATAATTAAAAAAGGAGAAATTAGTATGAGTGATAAAGATGAAATAATTGAATTAACAGATAAAGATGGAAATAAAGTAAAATTTAAAATTATAGATGCTTTTGAAAAGGATAATGAAGAGTATGCTATATTATTACCAGAAGATAGTGAAGATGAAGTTATAATTTTTAAAGTTCTATATTCAGATGATGATGAAGCTGAATATATAGAAATAACAGATGATAAATTAGCAGATAAAATTTTTGATGAATTTTTAAAGAGAATTGATGAAGAATAATTTATTGACAAATTTCTGCATATATGATACCGTATATAGAGCAGAAAATTAAAAAATGTTATTATATAAATAGTATATTATTTATATGTCATACTAGATTTAGTATATAACAAGACTTTATGCGCGTCATAGAGTCTGTTTTTATTTATGGAGGTGCGTTAAAATTATATGTTAAGTTTAATTTTGTTAGTAGCAGGACTTGCTATTTTAGTCAAATGTGCTGATATTTTTGTTGATGGGAGTAGTAATATTGCAAAAGCATTTGGAATTCCTTCTTTAATAATAGGACTTACAATAATAGCATTTGGAACATCAGCTCCAGAAGCAGCAGTAAGTATTACAGCAGGAATTAAAGGAAGCAACGAAATTTCTATAGGAAATGTTGTTGGATCAAATATTTGCAATTCATTGCTTATTCTTGGCTTTTGCGGTTTATTTAAAGCATTAAAAGCTAAAAAAGAAGTTAGAAAAAGAGACTTTCCATACTATTTACTTTCAGCATTAGTTTTGTTTATAATGGTTTCAGAGTACTTTTTTTCTGGTCAAGTAACAGGTCATATAACTCGTTCTAATGGACTTATAATGTTGTGTTTTTTTGGAATATATATGGTTTCTTTATTTTCAGATGTTAAGAGAAATAAGAAAAATGATAATCAAGAACAAAAAGAAAAATTTAAAATTAAAGATCTATTATATATTGTTTTAGGACTAGCTGGTATAATACTTGGTGGACAGATGGTAGTAAATGGTGCAACTAATATAGCGCAAGCTTTAGGAGTAAGTGAAAATGTTATAGCACTTACTATTGTTGCAATAGGTACAAGTTTACCAGAACTTGTTACAAGTTATGTTGCTACTAAAAAGGGTGAATTAGATATAGCTGTTGGAAATGTAATAGGTTCAAATATATTTAATATATTATTTATATTAGGTATAACTAGTGTAATAACTCCTCTTGTTTTAAATATAGACACATATATAGATATAATATTCATGTTATTATCTAGCGTATTAGTATTTATAATGCTACATAAAAATAATAGAATTGGGTGGAAAAAGGGTATATGTATGTTAGGTTTATATGTAATATATATAGCATATATATTGTGTAGATAAATAATAACCTATTTACTAATTGTAATTTAGTAAATAGGTTTTTTATATGCTATGAAAGATTCATTTTTATTAAAAAATGCAACTAAAAATATAAAAAAATAAATGTAAATATAAGAGAGAATAAGAGAAAGAAAAAAGTATATATGAAAATACAATGTTAATAGATATAGTTGACATAACGTAAAAATAGTGCTATAATATAGATGCATTTTTAATGACAAACACAAATTAAATAATTATGTGTGAGGGTTGTTAATATAAAAAAAATATTAAGGAGGAAATGATATGAAAGTGTCAAAAAAACTAAGTAACACAATTGTAATTGATGTTAATAAGGAGGAAGAAAGGCTTTTTAAAATTAATTTAGAAAAGTTGGGAATCAAAATTATAAATGTCAGTTTTCCAGAAAGAATAGAAAATATTAGTAAAAATTTCATTGAAAAGAACTGGAAAAATGTAGCGAAAACTGATATAAAAAATGTTATTATGGTTGGTAATACAAAAGGAAAGATTATAGTTATATTTGAAAATGAAGAATATCAATTCGATATATTAAAATTAGTAGAAAAGTTGAAATTAGAAGCTGTATATACATATACTATTGACTTAGGTGAAAAAATTATATTACAAAAGGAATGGTATTCTAATGGTGTATGTGTAAGAGATAATTATGACGAAGAAGAAGAAAAAATTAAATCTAATAAATTTACAATTGTTAGATGTTTAAAGTAAAAAAATAATCCCTGAAAATTTCAGGGATTATTTTTTATCTTTTATACAAAGGTTGACATAATAAAAATATAATGATATAATATAAAAACATTTAAAATTTAGCACAACTAATAATTTAGGAGGTGAGAAGTAGTTTTATATTTAGTTGTTTAAATGGAAATTAAAGAAAGGAATGGTTATATAATTATGGATAGTATAATCAAAAATAAAATAGATGTTTTTGGAGACTATGAGGGGACTAATCAAATAGTAAAAAAAATTAAGGATGAAAAAGGTAAATTTTCATTTGATAGAATAATACCAATGGAACAGATTAGAGATGATGATGAGATGAATGACTATATATGTGCTTGTATTAATCTTTATATGATTAATAATAATATTAATGATGAGAAGTTTATTAATACTTGCAAGTTTGTTGGTATTACAAGAAAAAATCCATATAATTTCCAGATATTAGATAATGATAAAATAAATGAATATAAGAAAAAATATAAAACTAAAAAGATGATGAGTGATGCAGAATTCTTTTTAGATAAGATAAGATCAAGAATTATTTTTAATGGTACAATTATGAGAGATGTAAAATGGGGAACAATAAGTGGTCCATCAAATTTGAAAGTTAAAAATAATATATTTGAATTTGACACTTTTTATACTCCGCCATCAAAAGTAATACATGAACTTTTTCAACTTGTTTTAAGCAATCCTAGAGTATCAATTTCATATATATGCGTAAGTGGTGAAAAAGTTAATAATATACTTTTAAGTAATGGAAAAATTGAGTATAAAGTAAAAACAGAGTTAGATAATGTAAACATTAAAGATGTAATAAAAAGGAATGTATTTATATAGTTTTGGAAAGTGCTAATGCACTTTTCTTTTTTATTTATTTGACATAACTCTAATTGTGTGTTATAATTCTTTTGCTTCTAAAATTTTAGTAGAGACACCTTAATAGGTTGTTTTAGAGGAGCTGCAAAAATATTGCAATCTACAAAAAGGAGTGATTCACATGAGTGAATTTTTAATTAGTACCACTGAAGTGGTTGAGATTTTAAAACTCATTTTTGAATTTTTAGTATTAGTATTAGCAGTTTTGTATTTGTGTCAAGAAATCAGGGATGATTCTTATTACAATAAGATTGAAAAATGCAAAAAGGATAAAGAGAAAGCTAGAAAAGATTTTGATGATGTTGTTAAATATAACAAATACTTGTTAACTGAAGATGTTAATGCATCAAAAATAATCGAAGAAGAAAGATCAAAACTTCAGCATGAGTTTGAAATTTGTGATAAGAAAATAGACGATTATAATAAAAAATCATTAAAGTCTAAGGAAATCTCTAAATTGATAATGGCTTCAGTTATAGGTATGCTAATAGTGTTATTTTTGCTATTATGCTCTGTTAGAAGTTTAGTTGGTGGTAAGATTGACTACATAGTTCCTGTTGAAAATAATGTAAATCAGGATATAGCTATTACAGCATATTATGAAGTAAACTATGATGGTGTAGGTCAAAAAACACTAACAATATTCGTTAGAAATGATTCTCAAAAAATATTAGAGAATGCGATACTAAAAGAGAAAAGTTCAGGTAACATTTCAGAAGTAAAAACATTGGAGCCTGGAGAAGAAAAAATAGTATCAATTAATGTATATAGTTCAGAGTCTAATAATTATGAATTTGAACTTTCAAATATAGAATTTAAAGAGTAGATTTAATCTACTCTTTTATATTGCTTATTTTACATAAATGTGATATAATATTAATGTGTTTAAGATATAATTTTTAACTTAATAGAAGAAAAAAATTTGTACAAATTATGTACATAAAGGAGGGGATAGTTTGGTTGAGCAAATCTCAGAATTCCTAAAACAAGGAAATAATATTAATATTTATTTTATAGGAGCAATAATACTATTTAACATTATAAAAGAAATTATAATACTTATGAAAAATGAATTTAGCGCCTTAATTAATGACAACAAGGCTTTACTAAGTCCAGAAGATATGGTTAAAGGTAAAAGGATTTTAAAATTTCATAATATTCTAATTCTGTTATTAAGAGCTATAATATGGATAGTATTTTGTATCTTATTGATTAATTTGATAAATTTCATTTAAAGTAAGCTAATAGCTTACTTTTTTCTTTGCTAATCTGAAATAAATGAGGTATAATATATTATTATGATGGGAAATAAGACTAGTAATATAATAATAAAAATTATATCTTTAGTATTTTTAGTTTGTTGGATGATAGTGGTATTTATATTTTCCAGTGAAGTTGGAAATGAGTCATCTGTTACTAGTGGAAATACTATTAGAGCAATTTTTACATTTTTTTGTAATGATATAGAATATACAAAATTAGAACAAATCATAGATATTTTTCAACCTCTGGTAAGAAAAATTGCACATCTTACTTTATATACAATAGGTGGTTTTTTTATATATAATTTTTTATATAGATTTAAATTAAATAAGAATAAAAAGATTACTTTATCATTTTTAATAGGAGCGATATATGCTATTACAGATGAAATACATCAGTTCTTTGTACCAGGTAGATCAAGTAGTATGTTAGATGTTTTTATAGATAGTGTTGGAATAATAATAGGTATTTTTATATTTATTATATTGTTAAAAATTATAAAAATAATTAAAAATAAATTGCTTGTGAAAAAAACTAATTGATTATTTATGTAAATTATGGTATAATCAATTTCACGTAAAGGAGAAGATAAATGTTAAAAAAAGATGGTAAAGTGTGGATAGTATTTGTAGTAATAATAGCTATCGTATTAATCGCAATATTATGTGGATACTTATTTATTAAAAGTAAATTTGATAAAATGACATATAAAGAGCTTGATGAAACAGATTTGGGAATAGAAATTAATAATGATGATACTGCTCAGGTAAATGTTGAAGATATAACAAAATTTGTTATTTTTGGAAGTGATTCAAGAGATACAGATAATAGTTATGCTGGTAGATCTGATACTATAATAATTGTAGTTATAAATAATATAGATAAAAGTATTAATCTAATTAGTGTGCCAAGAGATACATATGTTGAAGTTCCAGGATATGGAATGACTAAGATTAATCATGCATACGCTTATGGACAAGAACAATTAAGTATAAAAACTTTAAATACTAATTTTGGACTTGACTTAACACAGTATGTAACTATAGATTTTTCAGGATTAGTTAATTGTATAGATAGAGTTGGAGGCGTAGAACTAACTCTTTCACAAGATGAAGTTGATTTTATAAATAGTGAAATGACACCAGAAAATAAAATAGCATCTGCAGGAACAGTAACTTTAAATGGTGTACAAGCGTTAAAGCATTCTAGAAATAGATATGTTGGAAATGATTTTACAAGAGCCTTTAGACAAAGAGAGATTTTAATTGCATTAATGAAAAAAGTATCTACTATGTCTCCAGAAGAAATACTTGATTTATCTGACGATATATTGGTTAATTTGACAACTAATATGGATATAAACATGTATAAAGATATGTTTTTAAAATTGTCTGGAGATATGTCTACATATTTAAGTAATATAAACTCTGTTCAAATTCCATCAACAGACTATGGTTATGATAATTGGGTAGATGGTATATATTACTTTGGATTTGATATGGAAAGAGCAAAACAAGATTTTAATAAATACTATTATGGAAATGAATAAGATAAGTTTGATATTAGTATAAAATAAAAAAATAGAGGTTATAGAATAAAATCTACAGCCTCTAATATTTTTTATTTTAAATAATAATTGCTTCCTTGATATGGTTCAGTAATTGGTATAGTTACATCATTTATAGTAATAGAGCCACTATCTAATGAAAACCATACATCTAAGTTTTGACCAAAATATTCTTGTAGAGTTTTTTCTATACTGTCAAATATAGCAAAAGCTAAATCATCATTAGTAGTATATTGTTCATTTCCAATATATGAGTCATTTGTATTAAATGGAGCAGAATTTGAGTTAAAATCTATTGTCATTCCACCTTTACCATCTGTAATATCATTAGCAATTAGTCTATATCCTAATATATCTCCTATAGCTTCTAAAATTTGACTTGCTTGATAAGTAGCAGAACCACTTTTGTCTATATTTACAGTGAATTCTTCAAAGTTATCTTCTGTACCAATGTAAATTGTAGTATTATATTCTTGATTTTCTTCTGATTGAGAAGTTGTATTAGAATCAGATTTATTATTTGAAGTATTATTTTGTTCTTCATTTACTGTGTTATCTATTATTTCATTTTCATTATTTTCATCTTTATCTAAAAGCTTAAATCCTAAAAATACTACTAAAGCTAGTAAAACCAGTATAATTATAAAAGTTAAAAGTTTTTTCATTAAATCATCTCCTATTTTTTTATTTCATTTTCAAAGAATTCTTTGTAGTTTTCCAATATTTTATTAGTATCAATTCCATTTATTTCAGGTTCAATAATACCTAATTCTTTTTTATTTTCACTTGCATATTTAATAAAACCATTTCCAGGTTGAAATATATATTTTTCTTGATTTTCATAACTTAAATCAATACTTGAAAATAACCAAGTTGGAAGTTTTCCACTAATATAGAGCTTTTTGTTTATATCTATATCAGGAAGTTTCATATTTTCAAAATCTTCTGGTACTATTTTATTATTTGGATTTAGTTCAAAATCTAAAAATATGCTATCATCTGTTTTAGAAGTTATTAAGTTTAGTTTATTATCATCTAATACATTATATAAATATGTGTTATTTTCTAATTTAGAAGAATCTTGTATAATGTTTAATTCAGCTTTATTTGATTGTATAAATTTATCTTGTCTTGCATCATAAAATTTAATATTTTTTATATTTGAATCAATAGCAGCTTGCGTGCAAAGGCCAGCAACCCAGTTTGCTCTAGCTTCAAAAAAATTAGCTTCATTTTTATTTTTTAATCTATTTATTAGATTAGAATAAATTTCACATGATTTTGATACATTCCATTTTGCATTATTTGTTTCTTTATCTATCATATCTAGTTCTTTAGCAATATCTAGCATATTTATAGTATCTTTATCTGATATATATTTAGCTCCTTTAATTTCTTTTTGAGAATTTTTTTTGGTAATTGTAATTTCTTGGATCTTATCTAGTATTTTATTTATAAGAGGTGAAGTATATTTAGTTTTACCTCTTTGAAGATCTGTTATTTTACCTGTAATTACATCATTATTTGAAGAGGAATATATCTCGTCTTTTCCCTCTAAAGATGAATCTAAGATTGCAATAGGTAATACATCGTGCTTTTTTGAAAATTCTGTCCAAGTTTCTTTATCTTTAATATTATTGCTTAATACAATTGAATAATTACAAGTATCAAAAATTTTTTCTTTATCTTCATTTATTTTTCCACCAACATCTACTAGAACGATGGAAGCTTTTTCGTTTTCTATACTATTTGTATTATATTGAGTTCTTTGTTCACTAAAATCCCCTTTTCTTCTTGTAGCTTGGATTTGTTCTTGATTTACATTGTTACTATACATTCCTTCACCATCTGGTGCAGCACGAACAATTGCTGTATGTGATTGAGGTAAATTTTTATATATTGTACTTAAAAGTACACTTTTCCCTGAATGTGGCGGACCACAAAATATTATTCTTATATTTTTTATATCTTCTTTCATAACATTCTCCTATTATTTATTATCCATTATATATTCTAATAATTTCAAAGTAGCAAAACTTGCTATTTCTTTCTTTTGAATTATTATTCCTATATCTAATTTTGGTAATTTTAAATTAGATATTACAAAATTTTCATCTTTTAGATCTTCTTTCAGACCTATTCCAATACCAAGCCCATCTTTTACCATTCTTTTTCTCGAAGTATTACTAGAGAAAATGTATTTAAATTTAATATCTATGCCTTGATTTTCAAAAAAAGAATATATAACTTTACCAGTGTTAGATGTTACTGTAGGTAGTATTAGATTTCCTTTTTGTATGTCTGACCAACTATTTATATCTATATTACTGTTCTCTAGATACTCTTTTGTAGAATATACTACTAATTCTAAAGGTGCATATTTAATAATATCTGTATTATCTTTTGTATTTTCTGATGGTAAAGGTACAATAGCCATGTCAAGCTCACCATTTGACACCATTTCAATAGCTGTAGAAGAGCGACCAGATACCACATCTACACTAACTTTAGGATAATTTCTCATGAATTTTTCCAGTGGTTTAAATAATACAATTTCACTTAAAGTAGAGCCACATTTAATTTTTAATGATCCTTCTTCTAAATTAACATATTGACTAAATTTTTTAGGTGCATTTTCAAGTGCATCAATACTAGGCTTAATAAAGCTATACAAACTTTTACCCTGCTCAGTTAAAACTACGCCTTTTGGTGTTCTGTAAAAAAGGGCACCACCAAGTTCATCTTCTAGTTTTTTTATACTTTGTGTTACAGCAGGCTGTGAAATATATAGCTTTTCAGCAGTTTTATATATTTTCCCAGTTTCAGCAACTATACAGAAGAGTCTTAAAAGTTCTAAACTAACATTTGACATTATAATACCTCCTAATTATACTCTACGATTTAATCTATAAATTCGCATTCTCTTTTTTTGATTTAAAGAGTTAAACACTTTAAAAGGATTAGGAGACTGAGCAATATTCCAAATAGTATTACACATTATATCTGCTACTTGTATCATGTAGTTTTTACTTGAATCCCAGTATGCAACATTAAGTTCAAATTTCATTTTTCGCTCTATATTAAAATGGATTTTTAAATACATTTCTAATGAGTTAATATCTTCTATTTTCATAGATGATTTATCTATATTAATAAAGAGATAGTCTTTTTCATTAGTTTTAATAAGCCCTATTTTAACTAAATAATCTAGAAGTTTACCTATTATATAATTGTAATATAGGTGTATTTCCTCTATTTTTACACCAATTTTTTCTTTATCTACTATTACGCCAACTATATACATACCATTCATTTGTTGAAGTTTAACAACTATATCCATTTTTTCTTCCATATTAAGGTAAGCAGCTTTAAGTTCTGTATCAAAATCCATGTTTAATTTTTCTTTTAATTCTCTATTTATTTCAACATATGATTTTTTAATATCATCATAATTGTTAGTAAAAATACCACCAATTACAAAGTATCTATCTGGACTATTTTTGTGTAAATTGCCAGATTCGTCTAAAAATAAGTATTGCATATAAACCTCCTATAATAAAAAAATTATATCATATATATCTTTAATAGTAAAAGGTAAAATTATTTATTTTTTTCATAATTAACACAAAAATTATATATAAACATAACATATTATAGGTAGAATTTGAATATATAAAGAAAGGGGTGATTAAAAGACCAGATTTAATTAAACAAAATAATGATATAAAAACAGTACAAGACGAAGAAATTAATATAGAAAGTAAAGAATATAATGATTTAATAAGAATATATGAGATTGCAATGAATCAAGTTGCAAGTGAGATAAATTTAGTAAAAGAAAAGTTAAATAAGCTATATGGATATTCCATTATAGATAAAATAACAGCTAGAGTTAAATCTAAAAAGAGTATAATAAATAAAATGAAAAAGAAAAACATCAAATATACATATACATCTTTAATAGATAATATTAACGATATAGCTGGAGTTAGGATAACATGTCCTGTACAAGATGATATATTTTTTGTAAAACAGATTATTGAAATGATACCTAATTTAAAAATAATAAAGGAAAAAGACTATATTAATAACCCTAAAAAAAGCGGATATTCAGCTTATCATATAATTGTAGAAACACCAGTAACAATAAATGGTGAAACAGTAGTAATGAAAGTAGAGATACAAATAAGAACAATTGCTATGGATTTTTGGGCAGAGATGGAGCATGATATAAGATATAAGCCTCAAAAAAGTATATCATTATTTGATTCAAAAAAGTTAACATGGTATGCAAAAATCCTTGAAAAGCTTCAAGGAAAAATAGTAAAAATATATCGTAAACAGGAAACAAATAATTTATTTTATAATTATTAAGATTAAAATAATAAAATCTAAAGGGCGAGCCTAAGTTTTAGACTCGCCCCCATTTTATGCTCTAGGAGAGCAAAAGATTAATCTTCTACTCTGATTACTTCAATACCATGCCAGCAGATAAGATCGCATCCTTCATGATTTAAAATAACGTTGCAAGACATAGGCATGTTCCAGTATATCGTGCTTACATTATTCCTTTTCATGACAGCAGGTACGTAGTAACCTCCTTTGGTAACTCTGGGAAGAGAAACCAATGTTAGCTTTAAATTATCATCTAACAGATAGGGAATAATCCAACGCTTGGTAAGAAGGCAGAGCAATTTGTTAAACAATTTCATTTGAAATACCTCCCAAATAGTTAATGGGTTTGAGGAATTTTCGGATAACAACATTATACTCTTTTTTTATATAAATTCAAGTAGTTATATAGTAGTATACAAAAAAGAGTACTACAAATTTGTGCTTTAAATTACAATAAATACAAAATTATAACAAATTTATATTAAATATGCTAATTTAATTGACTATTTTTATGTTAAATGATATAATAATACCCGTCGAAAGTATAATAAAGAAGACATAAATAATAGTTAAGATGTCAAATGAATAAAAAAGTGTTAGGAGAGAAGAAATGCATAAGGGGAAGATACTAAAAATAATATCCACAATATTTGTTTTAGTATGGATGATAACTGTATTTATATTTTCTAGTCAAGACGGAACACAAACACTCAATACTAGTGGTGCTTTTATACATGTAATAGATAGTACACTAAACCCAGTAGAGAGCAATAATACAAATAAAACAGATACAGTAAATACACAATATGGTAATAATGACAAATATAATTATTCTAAAGAATTACAAACTTTTGTAAGAAAGAATGCTCATTATTTTTTATACACAGTTGGTGGTATTATTTTATCTGTATTTTTTTACGCTTTTTTAAAAAACAACAAGAAAATATATATTTTTGCTATCCTAACAGGAATGCTTTATGCTATGTCAGATGAATTTCATCAAAGATTTGTTTCAGGTAGGACAAGCAGAATAACAGATGTGGGAATTGATACTTTAGGAGTAATAACAGGAACTATTTTATTTATGATTTTCATTAATATACTGATAAAATCGAGAAAGAAAAAATCTGAAAATGGGGGAATAAAGAATGTCACATTCTAATGAGGCACAAGAGTTTAACATATTAAGTGTTGAAACAGATAAGAAATTGCCTGTAGAAAACAATATTATTAAATTTGATGATAATAATAAAGTGTTAGAGCAAAAAGAAAAAAAGACATTTAATGAAATAACATATTCTTTTTTAAAAAGAACAGTGGATATAACAGCTTCAGCTACTGCATTGTTATTATTATCTCCTGTATTTTTAGTAACAAGTTTAGCAATAAGAAAAGATTCAGATGGACCTGCAATGTTTACCCAAAAAAGAATAGGAAAAGACGGAAAATTATTTGAAATATATAAGTTTAGAACAATGGTACCAGATGCTGACAAAAAACTTTTTGAATTACTAGACAAAGATGAAAAAGCTAGAGAAGAATACAAAGTAAATAAAAAGCTAAAAAATGATCCAAGAATAACAAAAGTAGGAAACTTTTTAAGAAAAACATCAATAGATGAACTACCACAATTAATAAACGTATTAAAAGGAGATATGTCACTTGTAGGACCTAGACCTTATCTTCCAAGAGAAAAAGATGATATGGGAGCATACTATAATACAATAATTGAATCAAAACCAGGTATTACAGGACTATGGCAAGTAAGTGGTAGATCAAATACTACTTTTGAAGATAGATTAGAGTTTGATAAAGAATATACTGAAAACAAAGGATTTTTCTATGACATGGGACTACTAACAAAAACAGTAGGCGTAGTTATACATAAGGATGGAGCAGAGTAATGAAAGAAAATACTAGCCTTAAAGTAGCAATGATTGGACATAAACGTATTCCTTCAAGAGAAGGCGGAATTGAAATTGTTGTTGAGGAATTATCAATAAGAATGGCAAAAAAAGGAATAGAAGTTACTTGCTATAATAGAAAAGGAAAACATGCATTAGATAAATCACAAAAAGTAAATCATATAAAAGAGTATAAAGGTGTAAAATTAAAAAGTGTATTAACAATAGATATGAAAGGTTTAGCAGCAATGACATCTTCATTTTTTGGAGCAATTAAAATTTTGTTTTCAAAAAATAATATCGTACATTTTCATGCAGAAGGTCCATGTGCAATGATTCCTATAATAAAGTTTTTTAGTAAGAAAAAAATTATAGTAACAATTCATGGATTGGATTGGCAAAGAGCTAAATGGGGTGGATTTGCTACAAAATATATAAAATTTGGTGAAAAAATGGCTGCTAAATATGCAGATGAAATTATTGTACTAAGTGAAAATGTAAAAAAGTATTTTAAAGATACTTATAATAGAGAAACTAATTTTATTCCAAATGGTGTCAATAAACCAGATATAAAAGATGTAGATATTATAAAAGATAAATTTGATTTGGCTAAAGATAGCTATATTTTATTTTTAGGTAGATTAGTACCAGAAAAAGGAATACATTATTTAATTGAGGCTTATAACAAAATAAATACAGATAAAAAATTAGTTATTGCTGGAGGATCTAGTGATACTGATACGTATTTTAATGAATTAAAAGAGAAAGCAAAAGATAATACAAATATTATTTTTACTGGATTTGTTCAAGGAGAAGAATTAGAAGAATTATATAGTAATGCATATATATATGTTCTTCCAAGTGATTTAGAAGGAATGCCTTTATCTTTACTTGAAGCAATGAGCTATAAAAATTGTTGTTTAACTTCAGATATACCTGAATGTAAAACTGTTATGGATGATAATGGTGTTACTTTTAAAAAATCAGATGTTAATGATTTAAAAGAGAAGCTTCAATATTTAGTGGATAATGTGGATAAAGTTAACAAATATAAGTCTGAAGCGCAAGAGTATATATTAAAAAAATATAATTGGGATGATGTAGTTGATAAGACTATTGAGTTATATAAGAAGGAGAAAAAATAATGAGGGTATTATTAGTAAATAAATTTCATTGGAATAAAGGTGGCTCTGAAAAATATTATTTTGAATTGGGTGAATTGCTAAAACGACATGGTCATGAAGTAGCATATTTTTCAATGGAAGATGAAAAAAATATAAAAACTGGCGATAAAGAATATTTTGTGCCTAAGTTTGATTTAAATAATAGCTCAAAACTTAAAGCATTGGATGTTATTTATAATAAAGAAAATGAAAAGATAATGGAAAAAGCATTAGATGAATTTAAACCTGATGTTGTACATTTGAATAACTTTCAAAGACAATTATCTGCTTCAATAATTAAACCTATTAAAAAAAGAAATATTCCTATAGTTTTTACAGCCCATGATGTACAAGCTATATGCCCTGCAATAACTATGATGGATAATGATAAAAATCCATGCGAGTTATGTATGAAAGGAAAATATATAAATTGTATAAAAAAATCTTGTAATAAAAGTTCAAAGTTAAAAAGTGCTTTAGGAGCAATAGAAGGATACTATTATAGAAATCATAAAATATATGCAGATAAAATAGATTATATAATTACACCTTCTGAATTTTATAGAAATAAATTTATTGAAGATGGTACTAATCCAAATAAAATACAAGCAATTCATAATTCTATAGAAATGAGCGATTATAATGTTGAGACACAAGATGATGGATATGCATTGTATTTTGGAAGATTATCTAAGGAAAAAGGTATTCTAAATTTGATTAACGCTTTTGCTAAATGCAATAAAGGAAATCTTTATATAGCAGGAGAAGGTCCTGAAAAAGAAAATATTGAAAAGATAATAAAAGAAAATAAAATAGAAGACAGAGTTAAATTACTAGGATTTTTAAATAAGGAACAAATGACAGATGTAACAAGAAAATGTAAATTTGTTGTAGTACCTAGCATATGGTATGAAAATTGTCCCTATTCTGTGCTTGAAACTTTAGCTATAGGTAAACCTATCATAGGTTCAAATATGGGTGGAATTCCAGAATTAGTGATAGATAATGAAAATGGATTTATATATAATACAGTTGATGAATTAACTGAAAAAATGAATATATTATTTGAAAATAATGAATTAGTAAAAGAGTTTAGTGAAAAATCTAAAAAATTAGCAAAACAAAATTATGATAGAGAAGCTTATTATAATAAATTAAAACAAATATATGATAAAGTAATAAAGGAGAGATAAAAATGTCAGAGAAAAAATTAAATGGAACAGTTATAGTAACTTATAGATGTAATGCTAGATGTACAATGTGTAACAGATATAAATGTCCATCTAAGCCAGATGAAGAATTAAGTTTAGAAACAATAAAAAAATTACCTAAAATGTATTTTACCAATATAACAGGTGGTGAACCTTTTATTAGAGAAGATTTACCAGATATAGTAAGAGAATTATATAAAAAATCAGATAGAATAGTTATATCAACAAATGGATTCTTTACAGATAGAATAATAAAGCTTTGTGAAGAATTTCCTAATGTAGGCATAAGAATATCAATAGAAGGACTAGAAGAAACTAATAATAAAATCAGAGGACTAGATGATGGATTTAATAAAGGATATTCAACATTAAAGAAATTAGTTGAAATGAAACATCCTGACGTTGGATTTGGAATGACAGTTCAAGATGCAAATGCTAAAGATTTAGTACCTTTATATAAATTATCTAATGAAATGAATATGGAATTTGCTACAGCTTCTTTACACAATAGTTTTTATTTTGTTGAAGCAAAAAATATAATAAAAGATAGACCAATGGTTGCTAAAGAATTTGAAAAACTAATAAATGAATTATTAAATTCTAATTCACCAAAAAAATGGTTTAGAGCATATTTTAATCATGGACTTATAAATTACATTTACGGACAAAAAAGATTATTACCATGTGATATGGCTTTTGATACATTCTTTATAGATCCATATGGTGATGTTATGCCATGTAATGGAACAAAAGAAAAAGAAGTTATGGGAAATCTTAATGAGCAAACATGGGATGAGTTATGGAATTCTGAACAAGCAGAAAAAGTGCGTAATAAAGTTAGACATTGTGATAGACAATGTTGGATGATAGGTTCTGTATCTCCAGCAATGCATAAATATATATGGAAACCAGCAGCTTGGGTTATAAAGCACAAATTTATGAGATTTTATAAAAAAGATAAATATTCAATGTATGAAAATAAAATCGTTAGAGATTTAAGAGATGGAAAAGTTACTAAAGAAGATTTAGACAAGCTATCAACATGTGATGTTAATGCAATAGTTCATGATGGATTATCTGAAGCTTCTAAAGAGCAATTAAAAAACAAAACTGGTGAAGAAATAGTAAATGCTGATATAGCAAAACAATATAAGAGAAAGGTGAGATAAAAATGAAAGTTGAAATTATTACTAGACATGCTGTTCCAAATTATGGTTCTTTACTTCAAAGTTATGCTACTCAGGTTGCTATAGAAAAATTAGGGCATGATTCTGAAATAATAAATTATATTAGATATGATGAAAAAAGTAAAAACATAGCAAAAACTTTAGTTAAAGGCAAAAAGTGGGATAGAAATAATATTACTAGATTAATTTATAATTTTATTCAAGTGCCTAATTATGTTTACCAATATAATAGATTTTTTAAGTATAGAAAAAAGTTATTAAAAGAAACTAAAAATGAATATAATAGCTTGGAGCAGTTAAAAAATAATGTTCCGATTGGTGATGTTTTTTGTTCTGGCAGTGATCAAATTTGGGGAAGTATAGGAAAAGATATATATGATGAAGCTTATTTTTTAAGTTTTGCTGAAGGAAAAAAGTGTATATCTTACGCTTCTAGTTTTGGTAAAACAGATTTAAAAAAAGAGTTATTATATAATTTAAATAGTTTACTAAAAAAGTATAAAAAAATTTTAGTTAGAGAAGATTCTGCAAAGAAAATTTTAATAGAAAGTGGATTAGAAAATGTAGAACAAGTGTTGGATCCAACATTATTGTTATCAAAAAAAGATTGGAAAAAATTATCAAATAATACAAAATTAAAATATAAATATAAATATAAATATGTTTTAATTTATCAATTACATAATGATAAGAAGTTTGATGAATATGCGAAAAAATTTGCAAAAATTAATGGACTAAAATTATTAAGAATAAGTACTTCAATATATCATATCTTTAGAAATGGAAAGTTGATTTATCTTCCTAGTCCATTTGAATTTTTAAAGTTATTTGAAAATGCAGAATATATATTAACTGATTCGTTTCATGCGACTGTATTTTCAATAATTTATAATAAAAAATTTATGAATTTATTACCAACAAATAAAACAGGTACAAGAATTGAAAGTCTACATAGATTATTTAATATAAAAGAAAGAATTTTAAAAGATTTTAATGATTTCGAAAGTATAGATTTTACAATAGATTGGAATGAAATAAATTCTATATTAAATCAAAAAAGAAAAGAGTCATTAAAATTACTAAAAAATGCAATAGAGGATTAATAGTATGAATATAGATCAAGTAAATAATGATGACTGTTGTGGTTGTAGAGCATGTGAAAAAATATGTCCCAAAAATGCAATTACTATGGTTTATAATAATGAAGGCTTTCTTGTTCCTATAATTGATAAGAATTTATGTGTAAATTGTGGGCTATGTTTAAAAAGTTGTCCTCAATTCAACACTTTTAAAGAAAAAAAAGATGATTCTATTGAAGCATTTGCAGCTAGAGCCAAAAAAACAAAAGATTTATTAAATGGTTCATCAGGTGGAATTTTTTCTACAATAGCAAAATTTATTATAGAAAATAAAGGATTTGTGTATGGATGTTGTTTTGATGAAAATATGAATCCAATACATTTATGTGTAAACAAAATTGAAGACATTGCCAAATTATGTGGCTCAAAATACGTTCAAAGTGATACGAATAATACTTATGAAAATGTAAAAGAACAACTTGAAGATAATAATACTGTTTTATATATTGGAACTCCATGCCAAATTGCTGGATTAAAATCTTTTTTAAAAAATGATTTTAAAAATTTATATACTATTGATTTAGTGTGTCATGGTGTACCTAGTCCGAAGCTTTTTAAAAAATATATAGAGTGGTTGGAAAAAAAATATAAAGATAAGGTAGAAATGTATTATTTTAGAAATAAAATTAAGAGTGGTTGGGGATTAACTTCTAGAATTAAATTTAAATCTGGAAAAGAGAAAATTATTGATTTTAGATTAGATCCATACTATAAAACTTTTATTGATGCAAAGAATTATAGAGAGTGTTGCTACAGATGTAAGTACTCTAATCTAACAAGAATAGGAGATATTACTTTAGCGGATTTTTGGGGGATAGAAAAAGAACATCCAGATTTTTATAGTCCTTATGGGAATTCTGCTATTATTATTAATAATAAAAAAGGAAAATTTTTATTCGACAGTATTAAAAATCAAATTGATTATATATCAACAGATATAAATAAAATTTTAAGATATAATAAAAATTTACAGCAACCGAGTAAACGATATTATGAAAGAAGTAATATTTACTTAAATTTGGAAAAAAAAGGCTTCGACAGGTATATAAAAGAGGATTTGAAATTTAGAAAAAATTTTAAAGTATTGCTAAAAAATTTATTACCATATAAATTTAAGTTTTTAATCAAAAATATATTTTTAAAAAGAAAGAAGAAATTATGAAATATAAAGAATTAAAACAAATTATAAGAATTGATAAAAGTTTATATAAAGAAAAGTCATTGTTTAATAGGATTTATAGAAGATTTACTTTAAGTAATAAAAATGACTTTTTAAATATAATTATAGTATCTAGGAAGTATAATTTCTATAAAAAGTATTTTGAAAGCAGTATTATTTATAAAATATTATTTTTAAGGTATTCTAGAAAACTAAATAAATTATCTAAAAAAAATAATATAGAAATATATGGAAATTTTGGAAAAAATTTAAAAATTTATCATAGAAATATAGTTATAAATAATAATGCTAAAGTCGGAAATAATGTAATATTTCATGGAAATAATTGCGTCGGAAATAATGGAAAAAATAATAAAGCACCTAAAATAGGTAACAATGTTGAAATAGGTTATGGTGCGACTATTATAGGGGATATAAGTATAGCAGATAATGTAAAAATAGGCGCAAACTCATTAGTTAATAAATCCATATTAACAGAAGGTGTTACAGCTTGTGGCATACCAGCAAGAGTTGTGTCGAATGGAGGTAAAATGTGATTTTGGATATAAAAAAGACATATAGAATATTGTTTGTTTTATTTTTAGTGTTGTGGCTTATTGGCGAATTGTATATTAGTAAATTAGACAATATAAAATATATACCATTAGTAATTATGGTACTTATTGGTATATTGAGTTTAAGAAAGAAGAAAAAAATGTATGGATATGAAATAAAACAAATATTATATATTTTTTTAACTTTTGCTTTTATTTCTATTTTTTTTCAAATTTTAAATAAAAATATTTTAATTGAGACATATAAAGAACTTTTTTTATTTATTTTGCCTGGATTAATCGCTTTTTGTATATTTAATGTGGAGAAAGAAGATAGATCTTTTTATTTTGATATGTTATTTATTGTTTTATGTATTAAGTTTATATTAAGTTTTGGTAGTGATTTGTCAATTGAGTCAATAAAATCTATTTCATTTACTAATTCGTATAGTCCATTTGAATCTTCGGATGCTGCGATTTTTTTACCTCTATATACACTTTTCTTTTTAAGAAAAAATAAAACAAAATGTATTTTGGCAGGAATATTTACTATATTATCTTTTAAAAGATTAGATGTAATATATGTATTATTATTTCCAATAATAATGATGTTTGTAGACAAAAATAAAACTGTAAATAAAAAAATTATAAAAATTTTAAAAATTACTTTTATCATATCCCCTTTTTTAATTGAAGCTATGTTGGAAGATTCTTTTGCAAGAGCATTTTATAATTATTTTAAAATTGATTTTAATAAGTTTACTATGGGAAGATTTGATATTATTAATTATATAGTTGATATAAATTTAACAAATTATGGATTAGGAACAACAACATCATTTTTAGAAAGTAATCCTATAAATGGGATAACTAATATGCATTGTGATTTATTAAGAATATACATTGAAACCTCAATATTTGGTTTGATTTTCTTTGTAAATAACATGTTTAATATAGTAAAAAATAATACAATAGCTTGTATATTAATGACATTTTGTTTTTTTGTTTTATTTACATCACACTGTTTAACTGTTTTTATGATTTGGTTAGCTATGTATTTGGTAATTTTTGAATTAATTAACAAGGAGAAAAGCAAAATTGATTAAAGGAGAATTTTATGATTAGAATTAAAAGATATTTTAATGAACTTATTATAGATATTAAATTTATTATTTTTAAAATGTTAAATATATTTATAAATAAACAAAAATACAAGAATTTATGGGTTATTTCAGAAAGAGGTAGAGATGCTCGTGATAATGGTTATGCATTGTTTAAATATATTAGACAAAATCATCCTGAGATTAATGTTAAATTTATAATAACAAAAAAATCTTCTGATTATTTAAAAGTGAAACAAATAGGAGATGTAATTGAACATGGATCTAGAGAACATTATTTTGCACTTTTAAATGCTAAGGTCTTAATTAGTACACATTTACTAGGATATACACCAGATATGTATGCTTTTAGGCATTTGCTGAAATTTAAAATATATAAGCAAAATAATAAAATTGTTTTTCTACAGCATGGAATTTCTAAGGATAAAATAAATATTTATGGGAGATTAGATTTAATAGTTTCTGGAGCTAAAAAGGAATATGATTTTTTTAAAGATTTTTTGATTTCTTATAAAGAAAATATAAAATATACTGGATTTCCAAGATATGATACACTTAACAATATTGATTCAAAAATAATTCTTTTGATGCCTACTTGGAGAGTTTGGTTAAGAAATTGTAATGATTTTAAAAAAACTAATTATTATAACACATATCAGAGTTTATTAAATAATAAGGAATTAATTGAGTTATTAAATAAAGAAAACTATAGACTTATTTTTTATCCACATATAGGAATTCAACCTTATATAGATAATTTTTATTCTAAAAGTGATAGAATAATAATTGCTACTTTTGAAGAATATGATGTTCAAGAATTACTAAACTCTTCATCAATTTTAATTACAGACTATTCTAGTGTTTTTTTTGATTTTGCTTATTTAAAAAAACCTATTGTTTATTATCAGTTTGATAAAAGTGAATATAGAAAAAAACAATTTGAAGAAGGTTATTTTATATACGAAAGGGATGGATTTGGTCCTGTTGTTTCAGATGAAAATAAAGTCGTAGATTTTTTGAGTCATTGTATTGATAATAATTTGAAATTAGATGAAAAATTTTTAAATAAAATTAATAAATTTTTTGTATATAATGATAAAAATAATTGTAAAAGAGTATTTAATGAAATAATAAAAATTTTATAGTATAATCGAGGTATGTTATGAATGAAGAAATATTATGTTCTATTATTATTCCAGTTTATAATGGTGAGAAATATATTGATAGAGCTTTAAAATCTATATTTGAAAAAAATAATAGTAAGAATTATGAAGTTATAATAATAAATGATGGATCAACTGATAAAACTGATATGATTATTAAGTCTTTTTTGAATATTTATACTAATTTAATATATAAAAAAATAGAAAATCATGGCGTTAGCTATGCGAGAAATTTAGGGATTGATACGGCAAAAGGTAAATATATATTGTTTTTAGATGTAGATGATGAATATTCATATGGATTAATAGATTCATTTGCTAATTATGAAAAGAGATTCTTGGCTGATATTTATATAATTAATAGAAAAAATATATTTAAAGATTTTAGCACATCTATTCTAAGTCATGAAATGAATGTAAAACAATATGAAAAAGAGGATTATATTTTGAATAAATTTTCACTTGCAAAAGAATCTTGCTTTTTAGTTACGAATAAAATTTATAAAAAAAGCATTATAGTTCAAAATAATGTAAAGTTTCCTATAGATGTCAAGTATAGTGAGGATTTAATTTTTAACTTTATATATTTAAGTAATATAAAACAAATTGTCGAGATACCAGATATTTTTTATTATAGATATTATAATTCTGGTTCTGCTATTATGAAAAATATAGAAAATTATTTTGAATTAAATGTTAAGAATATTAATATATACGTCAAATGCAATAAAAAAATAATTAATAATTTATATTTACATTTTGCTTTTATAAGTATTGATAGATTAGTAAAAAAAATAGATTATAATAATAATTTAAATAGGGCAAAAGAGTTAAAGAAGATAAAAAAAATATGTCAGGAAAAAAATATAAGATTAAAATATGAAGTCGCTTTAAATTATAGGTGGTATTCTAAATTTATTGGTTTGAACGAATATATTTTCTTATTATTTTTTCAGTTAATCTTTTCTTTGAAAAAAAAATTAAAACGTAAAGGAGAAAAATAATGCGTTCAAAAAATTCATTTATATCTGTTATTACAGGATTTATTTCAAATTTAGTTACAATAATTGTTGGATTTATAGCTCAAGCTGTTTTTGTTAAGACTTTAGGAAATGAATATTTGGGAATTAATGGATTGTTTACAAATATATTATCAATGTTGGCTATTGTTGAATTAGGATTTGGTTCTGCAATTATAGTAAATCTTTATAAACCAGTAGCAGAAAAAAATAAAGAAGAAATAAAATCATTATTGAATTTTTATAAAATTATTTATAGAATAATTGCAATAGTTGTTACAATTATTGGTATAATTTTATTACCTTTTTTAAAGTATATTGTAGGTGAAATAAATATAGATATAAACATTAGATTAGTATTTGTCTTGTATTTAATCGATACAGTTTCGTCATATTTACTAACTTATAAAAGATCTATAATTCAAGCTGATCAAAAAAATTATATTATTAATATTGTTCATTTTGGATATACAATTATAATGAATACTCTTCAAATAATTTATTTGATTATTTTTAAAGAATTTATTGGATATTTAGTTATAAAGATTTTATGTAGGATTATAGAAAATTTAGTAATTACATTTTTTGCTAATAGGCTATATCCTTTTATTAAAGAGAAAAACATTCATCCAGTTTCAGTTAAAACTAAAAAAAATATTTTCTTAAAAGTAAAGGGGTTATTATTTCATAAAATAGGTGGGTTTGTTGTATTAGGAAGTAACAATATTATAATCTCTATGACAAAAGGATTAGGTATTTCAGCTGTAGGATTATATTCTAATTATTATTTAATAATTAGTGCTTTAACCAATTTATTTTCACAAATATTTACATCAATTACTGCAAGTGTTGGTAATTTATTGTTAGAAAATAATTTAGAAAAGATAAATTCAATATATAAATCTACACTTTTAATGAATTCATGGCTTTATGCATTTGCATCTATATCATTTTTCATAATATCTAAACCTTTTGTGGAAATTTGGTTAGGAAGTGAATATCTCTTATCTTCATTTGTTGTATTTGTTTTAGCTATAAATTTTTATGTAAATGGAATGAGAAGAACATATACAACATTTAAAGAAGCTGCAGGAGTTTTTTACGAGGATAGATTTGTGCCAATTATTGAGTCTTTAGTTAATATAATAGTTTCTATAATACTTGCTAATTTTATTGGATTAGCTGGTGTCTTTATTGGAACTATAGTTAGTAATTTAGTATTGTTTGCGTTTTCTTTTCCCAAATACGTATATAGAAATATTTTACATGGAAAAATAAAAGCATATATATATGATAATTTATCATATTTTTTACTATTTTTATTATCTTTTTTATTAACATATAGTTGTAGTAAAATTTTTAGCTTTGAAAATAATTATATTACTATAGTGTTTTATGCTTTTATATGTATAATTATACCTAATTTAGTTTTTTTTATTTTTAAATATAAAACTCCGGAATTTAAATATTATAAGACATTATTATTTAATATTATATTTAAAAAAGTATTAAAAAAATAACTTAAAAAAGATTTAAGTAATCAAGTGATTATTTAAGTCTTTTTTATATTTACAAATAGTATATTTTATTTGCTAATATACATATCTATGATATAATTTTATAGTGTACTAATGGTAAAAATAAATCCATACTACTAGGACTTATTCACATAAGTGAAATTGAAATTAATCAGTATTCAAGATTGCTCTTCTTTTAACTCACTATGTTATTTTAGATTATAATAAAATAAAAATTTAGTATATCTGACAAATGGATTCGTTTTAAAATTATGTTATTTTTAAATATTATATTAATTTATAAACTAATAAGTAAAAGCTAAAAATGTGAAGTTAGTATGTTTATGCTTTACTTCTTTTACTTATTTTTTCTTGCTATAATCTCCTATTTATGATACTATACATTTAACTAATATCGAAAAAGGAGGAATATTATGGCTAAGTATCGTTGTACAATTTGTGGATATATTTATGATGAAGAAAAGGAAGGTATATTATTTAAGGATTTGCCAGATGACTGGAAATGTCCTTTGTGTTTTAATCCTAAAAGTGCTTTTGAAAAGATAGAGGAAGATGTGGAAAGTGTGGAAGAAGTTGCTAAAGAATCTGAAGTTGATGATTCTATGGAAGCAATGGCTAAAGATACACCAGTAAGACTTAAAAAAGCTGTTTCAAAAATACATGCTATTACAAGTGATAAGTATAATGAAATTAGTGCTATGGGAACAACACGTCCTGTTATTGGTTTTGATGATGTATTAATACTTGGAGCACAGTTAAATCCTGCACCTCTTTTTGATCATGAAGAAGTGTCATTAAAGACTGTTATTGGTAAACATGCATTACGTCCCCTTGAGATAGATATTCCTGTATATATTTCACATATGTCATTTGGTGCTTTATCTAAAGAAGCAAAAATTGCTTTAGCTAAAGGCTCTTGTATGGCTAAGACTGCCCAGTGTAGCGGTGAAGGTGGAATTTTACCAGAAGAAATGGAAGAATCATATAAATATATATTTGAGTATATACCAAATAAATATAGTGTAACAGATGAAAATTTAAAAAATACTGATGCTATTGAAATTAAAATAGGACAAGGTACTAAACCTGGTATGGGTGGACATTTACCCGGAAATAAAGTAACTGATGAAATAGCTAGTGTACGTGGTAAAAAAGTTGGTGAAGATGTAATTAGTCCATCTAAATTTGAAGAGATTAAAACTAAAGAAGATTTAAAATCTTTAGTAGATGAATTAAGAGAAAAATCACTTGGAAGACCTATTGGTATAAAAATTGCTGCAGGACATATTGAAGCAGATTTAGAATATGTATGTTTTGCTATGCCAGATTTTATTACTATTGATGGTAGAGGTGGAGCAACTGGTGCAAGTCCTACATTTTTAAAAGATAATACATCAGTTCCAACTATATATGCATTATATAGAGCAAAGAAATATTTAAAAGAGAATAATTTAGATATAGACTTAGTAATAACTGGTGGATTATATGATGCAAGTGATTTTGCAAAGGCTATTGCTATGGGTGCTGATTGTGTAGCTATTGCAACTGCTGCAATGATTGCTTTAGGTTGTGATCAATATAGAGTATGTAATGGTGGTATGTGTCCTAAGGGGATTGCAACACAAGATCCTAAACTTCGTAAAAGATTATCTATAGAAAATAGTAGTAAAAAAGTAGCTAAATACTTAGAAAATGTAAAAGAAGAGCTAAAAACTTTTGGTAGAATAACAGGACATAAAGATATACATGAATTAAGTGTAGAAGACTTAGTTACAACTTCAAATGAAATATCTCAAAATACAGATATACAACATGCTTAAAATATAAGCTGCTTAATAAATAAAATTTTCGCGAATACTTAGGTAATATATATTTTTACCTAAGTATTTTTATTGACTTTTTAAATTAGTAATGATATAATCTCATAGATTTTATGTTTACTAAATGTAGATTAATATAGACATTAATTATTATTGTGAAAGTAATAGTATTTTACTCCTTTAGAAATATATAAATTTATTTAGTAAAAGTATTTGAATTTATAACTAAATTTATCTTGAAAATTAAAAAAAGAAAAGGAGTGATTAAAATGTATAGTGCTATTGATATAGCAAAGTATTTTGTTAATTTAAATAATGAACTTACTGAACTTCAAATTCAAAAGTTAGTATATTATTCTTATGTTTGGTATATAGTTAAGTTTAATAACAGTAAGGATAGTATAGTAAATAAGCTATTTGATGAAAGACCTCAAGCATGGAAATATGGACCTGTATTTGTAAGCATATATGAAGCAATGAGATGTTGTGATAAAGGCTTTATATGTAAAACTTGCTTAATAGAGAAAGAGTATGAGTGTAAATTAGATGATAAAACACAAAATCTTCTTTATTTAGTTTATAAGGTTTATGGAAAGTTTTCAGGAAATACACTATCAGATATGACACGTTCAGAGGATCCATGGAAAAAAACAAGTTTAGAGAATGAAATAAAAGATACAGATGTTTATGAATACTTTAGTAAGTCTGATGAAGAAAAACATTAAGAGATAGATTAATTTTCTATCTCTTTTAATTTGATTCGTTTTTATATAGTATTTTTTGACTTTTATACTCTTATGTAATAAATTATATATAAATTAGAGTTGTACGGTAATGCAGAAGAATAGGCAATTATGTTATATATTAAAGAAAAAGATATAAGAGGAAAGAAATATAGAGTTTTGTTCAAAAATAAATGATAAAAAAATTAGTAAATATATTTTTAAATATCAAAAAGGAGATAGGATTATACACCTACCTCCTTAAATTTTCACCGGAATAAATCAGGAAAAGCATTGGACAGTGCCTCTTTAGCATTGTTTTTGAATAACACATGCATCATGGTATCAAGTCCATTCTCAACAAAAATCTTTCTGCTGACATTGTGCCTTATATCATCATCACTCCAATTTAGTTTTTCTTTAAAGAGCCATATGGTAGCTCTTTTTGCATTTTCAAGTGTCCAAAAGTTTCTTGGAGTGCATTTAAACTCCCATTCGTGATACTTATTAGGATAAGCGTTATTAATAGCTGCATATACACTATCGTTAAAAAGCATATATAGCATGCCTCTAAGCTTATGTTTGAAAAACACCTGGCAAGAAATTTCTCTTTTTAGTGTTTTATCGTCCCAATGAAGTATTTCTTCTATTAAGTAACGTGTAATTTCAGCAGATGCCTGAAAATTTTTGCTTTCGTCATCTACCCAAAATCCTCGAGGAAAACGTTTTAGAGTACCTCTTAGTACGTCCTCGTAGATCTGTATCGATTCACTCTTCATGTTAATCCCTCCATTAAAATATAATTATATATTTAATCTGGACATGTAAATATATACAAAAATTATAGCATATATGTCGAATATTATCAATAAATATTACATAATTACTTAGTTTCTAATTAATTTTAATATTTGATGAATTAAAGCTACTTTATCAAAAGAGGGAGATTTTTCTTCTTTTGATATAATATCTAGTAGTTCATTTATTATAAATTTATTATTACAAGCTAGAAGAGTTCCGATTAGTTGTTCTTGTGTAAAATTGAATTCCTTTAATTTATTTAAAAGTGATAGTTGATCGTGATTAAGACTAGTTGTTTTTTCTTCAGTGTAGTCAATTGGATAGTATGACATATGAATAGTCTTTTTTATAAGTTTTCTTTTGTTATTAAGTTTATCTAAAGCATCATCAGAAATATGAGCTTTTATATTGCAAGCTGTAGTTTTAGAAATAAAGTAAGTTTCAAAGTCTGTTTTATATTTTATAGTAGAGGTAGATATATCACATAGTTTATTTAGAGCTGTTTGATTATATAGTTTATATATTTGAAAATAGTTTTTATATTCACCAAATATAAGATAAGGAATGTTATTATATGATATAATATCTCCTCTTTTCATTGTTTCATTTATAGTATCTAATGTAGGTAGATTTGTGCATTTTTTCCATTTGTTTTTATTTCTTACTATTTCAAGAAGCTCATCTGGAATTATTTTTACAACTTCATATTGTTTATTGTTAGGTATTCTTGAAATTGTTTTTAGGTTAATCATATATCCTATATCATTTATTTTTAAATCTGGTTTTTTAGTTTCATACAGATGGTATGCATAAAAGTAAGTAGTGTCTTGATCAAATATAAGATAATAACCTTTTTTATATACTATAACATCAAGAGGAGCATTATAATATATATAATTTTCCTTTTTTATTTTAACTTTAGTATTAGAATCAGGATTAAAATATAAATAAGAATATACTTTTTTAAGTAATTTATTAAGATCTTCTATAGAAAGTGTATCTATTCTTTTTATAATATCCTCTTTAGTTATTTGTACAGGTGCAGTTGCTTTTATATGTATTATATTATCTTTAAGAATATCTTTATTTTTAATTTCTGCTTTAAATAGTGTTTTAGGTCCATTTGTTGTTGAATATGCACCAGATACAGCGTATATTAAATTATCTTCTTGATTAATATATAAAATAATATATGGTCCAGTTGTATCTCTATCTTTTATGACATTGTCTATGAAATTAGGGTCATTTTTTCTGCTTGCAAGTACAATGTCACCTGGATATAATTCTAAATTTACTTTTTTTATATCTGTCTTTGATATATTTAATACATCTTGTTTGATTTTTTCTTTATCTATACAATTATAGTTAAGTACTAGATAATTTTTAAATGTAAGTTCATTTTGTGGTGTCTTAAGGCACAATAATATGGCTATTATTTCTTCAAGAGCAAAGCTCATTTGTTCTAGTTGAAAAACTATTTCTTTTTGTAGATTAGAAATATTAATATCTTTTGAAGTAGTAGTTTTTATAATATTTTCTTTATCAACAGTTGGGGTAATATTAAGCTCTTTCATTTTGTATAGATATTCACATATTTCAAATTCTAATATTTGTGAAATTATATTATATTCATGTTCTTGTGGAAGTAGAAAAAATTCAAATCCAGAAAGATACATTTTATTATTTATATAGATACTTTTATATTTTTCAAGCTTTATATCTTTTTGATTTTCATATATCTTTATTACTACAAGGTATTTTTTATACTTTCCATGCACTAAATATAAAGAATTTTCTAGTTGTAATAAATCGCCAATTGTTGCTATATGATATCCTATGTATTTTTTTCTATTTAAGTATGGCTTATATTTGTGATAAAATCCATAAAGGACACATATATCTGTAAATTTAATTTTTACTCTAGTATCATATAGTATTTTATATGGTTCTTCATTTATAACTATTTCTTTACTATTTTTATCTGGTATTGCTTTGTATGCTATGTAATGTTTTTTTGCTTTATATCCAACTAAGTAGAAATTTCCATAGAAACGAACTATATCTCCTGTATCCATATAGTATGTAAGTTTATTTTTTGAAAAACTATACATTTTTTCTATATTTTCATCTGTCATAAGTAAAAATAGTCTTTTTTTAAGCAAGTTAAAATCTTCTGGTAAAAGGCTACCAAGTTTTCTAATATATCTATAGCTTGTCATTTCTATATCAGGGCGTAGTTTTACATATGTATTTCTAAAAAATATATTAGGGTAATTTTTTTTATTAAACATAATTATATTAGGTACTTTTGTATTTGCTTTAGAGCTGCAATCTAGGCAATATACAATATCTAATTCATTTTTATATATTACAATAAATGGGCTTTCTTGATGTTCTAGTTCAATATTTTTTCGTATTTCTTCTTCAGAATATCTTCTTGCCCAAATAATATCTCCAGGCATTAGATTTGCAAGTAAGGTACCTCTTGTTTTATGTTTTTTATTTTCTAAATTTATGTTTTTAATAAATCTATCTACATATCCCAAAGTAATTCACCTCGATACTAATATAATAATTATAATAAGTAGTTGTATTATTGTCAATAAATAGAAAAACTCAATATATTATACTTTTTTGTGATATAATAGTTTGGTAAATTGAAGGAGAATTAATATGAATCAAAATATAATATTACAAATAGCTAAAGAACTTAATGTAAAAGAAAGACAAGTAGAAAATGTATTAAAACTTTTAGAAGATGGCAATACTGTACCATTTATTGCTAGATATAGAAAAGAAGCAACAGGAGCATTAGATGAAGAACAGATAAGGCAGATAAATGAAGTATATGAGTATCAAGTAAGTTTGTTAAAAAGAAAAGAAGATGTTATAAGACTCATAGATGAAAAAGGAATGCTTACACAAGAGTTAAAGCAAGATATAATGAAGTGTGAAAAGTTGGTTGAAGTAGAAGATTTATATAGACCATATAAAGAAAAGAAAAAGACTAAAGCAACTGAAGCTATTGCTTTAGGACTTGAGCCACTTGCTAAAATTATAATGTCATTTCCAGTAAAAATTAATATAAAAGATGTTGCAAGTGAATATATAACAGATAAAGTAAAAAGTGTAGATGAGGCAATTACTGGTGCAAAATATATAATAGCAGAGTGGATATCAGATAATGCAATGTATCGTAAATATATAAGAAATAATATATATAATTTTGGTACAATTGTATCAAAGATTAAAAAAGGAGCTCAAGATGAAGGACAAGTATATAAGATGTATTATGATTATTATGAAAGAGTAAAGTATATTAAGTCTCATAGAGTACTTGCACTAAATCGTGGAGAAAAAGAAAAGATTTTAACTGTTAGTATTACTGTAGATACTGAACATATTATGAATTACTTAGAAAAGAAAGTAATAAAAAATACTAATAGTCCTATAGTAAATATAGTAAAAGATGCAATTATAGATTCATATAAAAGATTAATATTTCCATCTGTCGAAAGAGAGATACGCGCAGATTTAAAAGAAAGAGCAGAAGAAGGGGCAATAGGTGTATTTGGTAAGAATTTAGAAAAATTATTACTTACACCACCAATGAAGGATAAAATTGTGTTAGGATTTGATCCTGCTTTTAGAACAGGCTGTAAACTTGCAGTAATAGATAAAGCGTCAAGAGTGTTAAATATAAGCAAGATTTATCCACATGATCCACAAAATAAATGGGATGAGGCAAAAGATATAATTAAAAGTTTGATAAAAAAATATGATATAGATATAATTGCTATTGGAAATGGAACTGCATCTAGAGAAAGTGAAAAATTAGTTTCAGAAGTTTGTAATGAGTATAAAGACAAAAAAGTAGAGTACATTATTGTAAATGAGGCAGGAGCATCAGTATATTCTGCTTCTAAACTTGCTATATCTGAATTTCCAAATTTACATGTTGAAGAGCGAAGTGCAATAAGTATAGGTAGAAGACTGCAGGATCCATTAAGTGAGCTTGTAAAAATTGATCCTAAAAGTATAGGTGTAGGGCAGTATCAACATGATGTAAACCAAAAAAGACTTGGAGAGTCTTTAGATTTTGTTGTTGAAAAATCTGTTAACTTAGTAGGAGTAAATGTAAACACAGCAAGTCCATCAATACTACAATATGTTTCAGGACTTACGAAAACTAATATAAATAAAATAATAAATTATAGAGAAGAAAAAGGAAAAATTTCATCTAGACAAGAGATCATAAAAAATAAAGTATTATCTTCAAAAGCATATGAGCAATCAATAGGATTTATGAGAATTATTGATGGAGAAAATATACTAGATAAAACATCTATACATCCAGAAAGCTATGATATAACATTAAAATTAATAAAAGATATTGAAATGGACGTGCAAGATATAGGAAAAGATGAATTTAATAAAAAGCTAGATTCTTTAAATTTGCCCAAATATGCACTGAAAAATAACATAGATAACTTTACTTTAGAAGATATAGTAAAATGCCTTAAACAGCCAAATAGAGATTATAGAGATGATTTTGAAAAGCCATTGCTAAAAAGCAATATATTAAAAATAGAAGATTTAAAGGTTGGCATGCAACTTGAAGGTACAGTTAGAAACGTTGTTGATTTTGGAGCATTTATAGATATAGGGTTGCATGATGATGCATTAGTACACATATCTAAAATAACAAAGGAATATATAAAACATCCACTTGAAGTTTTAAATGTTGGAGATATAGTAACATGCTATGTGGATAGTGTGGATTTACAAAGACAAAAAGTAAGCTTAAGTTTAATAGATCCAAATGAAGAGTAATTTACAAAATTATAATATGTTTGTTATTATATTTTTAGGGTGATACAAAATGAGTGAAAATATAATAGTTGCAATAATAGGAGTTATATCTTCGGTTTTTGTTTTTGTTATGACTTTAATAGCTAATAAAATATCACATGTAAAAACTGTAAGATATGAACAAAGAAGAAAAATAATTGATAAATTATGTGCAGATATACATACTAATAATAGAAATATAAAAAAATTAAAAAAGTGTATTAGTAAATGTTATGAAAATTTTTGTACTTATATAGAAGATGGAGGATATCTTAATATTAAACAGAGTGAACTTGAACAAGAGTATAGTGATTTTAAAAAAGCATATTACAATGTTATGGATTTAACAGAAGAAATATTATTTTTTATAGAAAATAATATTATACCTTTAAATAAATATAAAGTATATTATTTCGAGATTAGTCAGCAATATAGAGGAATAAAGGATTTAGATCAATATTATTATGAGACATATATTGATGCTCCACATGAGGCAGAGAGTGGGAGTTTAGGAAAAAATGAAATTGATGAGTTAATTGAACAAAATGAAGGAGTATGGCATAGTATAAATAAAATTTATTTTTATTCATATAATTTATTAGTAAATTTACAAAACGATACATATTCAAAGTATTTTAATAATAAAAAAATGTTAGAATTATTAGATTATAGATATGAAAACTTAAAAATAGAAAAAGATAAAAATAAAGAAATAGATTTATTTTTTGGTGGTACAATAATAGATTATGATTATTAAAAGTATAAATATAATTAGTTCATAATATTATAGTTAAGTTAATCTTTATTAATAATATATAAAACTCGACAAGAAAATTAACATATCAATCATTGATTTTAATTAATAATAAGTGATATAATCATAGTACATTATATTGACATATTATAACATATTAAGTTATAATATAAATATATAATGCAATTGTGAGGTGAGCTAAATTAAAATTTTAAAGACTACTGCATATAATAGAGATTATAATAAGAAAATTATAAAGAAAAATTTACAAAGAGAATGTACAACTATAGAAAAAGTTGAAAGATTAATAGTTGAATCTTCAAATTTTAAGGAGCTTTTAATTAATCCATTGCATTGTATTTATAATATAGAAAAGAAAAGTGGCAATTTAAAAGAAATATATACTTTTAATATTAATTCAAAATTAAGAGGATATTTTAAACCAGATGCACAATATCCTTATGAAAATTTAGAAAAAATAATAAGTGTTCAATTTTTAAAAATTGATGATAGACATTATGGAGATGGATAGGAGGGGAAATCATGGTATATTTTGGTCAATATTTAAAAGATTATTTAGAGTACAATAAAATATCACAAACTGAATTTGCTTTAAGACTTGGGATAACGCAAAAGCATATAAATGAAATATTAAATGGAAAAGCTAAAATAACACTTGAAATGGCTGCAAATATAGAAAGATTAACTAATATTCCATCTAATTTTATTATCTCTGTAGAAAATACAAGATATATGGAGGAAGAATTAATTAAAGAATATAGTAATACTGAAAATATTAAGAATATGATATATAATGAGTATGCTTTTAAAGAATTAAAAAAGAGTAATTGGATTACATTTAAGGATGAAAAAAATATATATCAAGTATGTATAGATATATTAAATTTTTTAAAGGTTAAAGATTTTACTGCTCATAACAATTTAGAGCAATATGTATTATTTAAAAAGCAAGGTGAAGATTATAATAAGCTAGCTTTATGGATAGCACATTGTGATGAGATGTCTTCTAATCAGCAAGTAAATGAGTATAAAAGTGAAAATTTTAATGAATTAATAAATAAGTTAAAAATAGAAGCTTTTAATGAAGGTATTAATATAGAAAAAATAAAAGAAATTTTAAATTCATATGGAATACTTTTTGTATGTGAAAAAGCATTACCTGGTACAAAAGTGAGAGGATGCTTTAAGGTAAAAATAAATACTCCAGCTATATATACAACTGCAAATTATTCATCAAAAGATTCATTCTTTTTTGAGTTATTTCATGAATTAGGACATTGTAAAAGTGATTATAATATGGCACAAAATAAAGTAATTATAGATGGAGATGAAAAAAGAGAGCAAAGAGCAGATTATTTTGCTTTAAATACTATGATAAGTAAAAATGAATGGGATGATATAACTAGTGATGTTACAGAAGATCATATTATAGAAAAATCTAAAAAATATAAAATTCCAATGAGTTTTATCGTTGGAAGATTAGCTAAGAATGATTATATAAAATATAACAGTAAATTATATAACAAATATAAAAAAATATAGCAGTGTTTTTTACACTGCTATTTATATAATCAATAGTTGCTATAAATAATCTTCAAAATCTTTAAGTATGTTGTAAACTTTTGTCATTGGATTTCTTTTTGATGGAAGTTTATCGGAGTTAAGTTTTTCCATATCTTCACAATTTTTTATAGCATCATGTATTCTATCATTTGCTGTGATTTTTTCAAAGATGTTAGAATCATTTTTAGTATAATTTCCTAAACCATATTTTTGAAATTCTTTATCTAATTCTGTAAATATGTTGTCTTTAGAAATGTATTTATTTATCTTTTTAAAATGAGATAAAAGCCAAAGTTCAAAATTTGGATTTGACCAGCAAGAATTATAGCCACAGTTTCTTATTGCTCTATCAAATTGTTCATCATCATAATCATCTTTATCAAAAACTACCCATACATGTCCATATATTTTAGTTGAATAATTTACATACCTTTGTGTATACTTTATTAAATCTTCAGTATTTTTACCCATCCCTTTAATTTCAATATCAGGTATCAAAACATCTACTTTTTTTCCATACCTTTTATTTATTTCTTTTTTTAATCCATTAAAATAATTTGGCTCAGTCTTTTTTCCTTCACATACAATTAAGTAATTAGCAGGTGCTTGCCTTTTACTTTTTATTCTATCTTTTCTAGTAATATTGTTATTTCTCAAGCTTTACCTCAAATTCTTCAAGTATTGGGATTGCACCATATCTTCCTGTTAAATAATCTTTATTGTATGTTGCATCATTTCTAACTTTTTTTGTTGTTTTATTTTCATCATCATTTGGAAGTATATAGTCAGATAAAGAATAAAGATCAGATATTCCATCTTTGTTTTTTTCGGTAAACCATATTTCATCTCTTCTAAAAGTATCTTTATTTAGGTTTACAGTATCGTGAGTAGAGTAAATTAACTGACCATTACCTATATTAGTTTCACTATTGTGAAACAGATTAATTATATATCTTGTTAATAATGGGTGAAGTTTTGCATCCAATTCATCAATAAATAATACCATACCATTTTTTAATGCATTCATTAAGAAATCAAATAAGTGAAACATTTTTCTAGTACCATTTGATTCTAATTCTAAAGGTAAAGCTTTTATATCATTTTCTTCTCCTTTGTGTATTAATTCAACTTTTATCATTCTGTTATTATTTTGTACTTCTTCAATAGTATTTGGAGTTGTTTTAATTCCTTCTATGCTTGCATCAAAAGTTTTTATAAATCGTAATAATTCATGTTTATATTTTTGATCACTTAAAATCTTTAATGATACTCTATTATTAATAATATTTTCAAATCTAGGATTGCCAAGATCTAGATAGCTTGTAGTTAAAAACCAATTATATACATTACTAAAGTCTTCATTTTCCTTATTTATTTTACTATACAAGTTTAAAAATAACGTATTTTCATCTACGTTTGCTAAATGTAATAATTTATTCATTTTATCTTTTAACTCAATAGTATTTTTTGTTCTTTCAAATATTTCATAAAATTTATTTATTTTTTTTATATAAAGCCATTCTGATGTTATATTATCTTTTAAAATATCAAAGCCATATTTATATATTTTATTGTTTTTTGCAAGTATTTCGACTTCTAAACTAATAGGTTCATTATTTATCATAAAGGTATATACGTTATCTTCATCGATATGTGAATTTTTTTTAGAATCATCACTTATTAAAATTCTATTTTTCATATAATCAAAAGCTTGTAATACATTAGTTTTTCCACTTGCATTAGCACCATATATTGCAGCTACTTTTAAAAGATTGATATTTTCTTTTTTTACAATATTATATTCATGTTCTTTTATTGATGTAGCTTCCATGTCTAATACATTTTCATTTTTAAAAGACTTAAAATTTTTAAAACTAAATCTAATTAGCATTTTGAACTTCTCCCTTCTTAATATATTATATGATATTTTAAATAAAATATCAATAAATATGAGAATATTTCTCAAATATATGTGATTTTTACATAAAATCTTTAAAAAGTTGTAAAAATATAGCAGTGTTTTTTACACTGCTTATATTATAGAAATTTTTTAAGTCCTTCTATATTTTCTTGTTGTAAATTAATAAAATCCTTTAATAAATTTTCTATTTGACTATCTTCAAATGTTAGATTGTTAAGTAGTTTTGTTCCTTTAACTATTCCCATGTCATTTCCTTGTATTAGTATTTGTGCAAGTTTTGAATTGCTAGTATTAGTTAGAGTATTAAGCTCAATTCCCATCCATGACATTGCTTTTTGAAAAGTAGAAGTATCTTGTGTGTATTCGTTATTTTGAGTAAGAATTGCTCTAGATCTATCGTAAATATTTTCATATTCACTTTTTTGGTCAGACAATACATCTTTAAAATGTAGATCTTCTACTTTAGGAATAATATAATTTAGTCCATCAATCCCTGTTTTTGCTCCTTTATTAATTTCTTTTAAAATTTGTATTTTTTCCATAAAATCACCTAGTAATATTATTGTTATATTTTACAAAGAATATACTATTTACAGTAGTTTTCACTAAATTTTCATATTAATTTATTGACATGTGCATACAATAGTAATATAATACATAGTACACTATATAGTTAACTATGGATTGGGGTGATGAAATGGAACAATTAAAAATTGGAAAAATACTTAAAATAGTTAGTAATTATATGGAAAAGGATATGAATAATTGTCTTTCAGATTATAATATTACTCGTTCACAGATGGGGATTTTAATATATATCCAAGTAGCGGAATGTAAAAATATCGAAGCAAATCAAGTGGATATTGAAAAAGAATTTAATTTAAAAAATCCTACTGTTACAGGACTTATAAATAGACTTGAGGAAAAGGGATATATTAAAAGAGTAAGAAGTGACAAAGATAAAAGGTATAATAAACTTGAGCTTACTGAAAGTGGGAGAGAAATATTAAATAAAGGGAAAAGAAAGGCACAAGAAAATGAAGAAAAATTATTGAAGATATTAACTGATGATGAAATAAAAGAGTTAAAAAGGATATTAACTAAGATTGTAAATAATATATAAAAGGAGGAAATTATGTTAAAAAAACTTAGTAAATCAGTCAGAGAATATAAATGGGCTGCATTTATTACACCAGTTTTTGTTACATTAGAAGTTATAATGGAAGTTGTAATTCCACTTTTAATGGCAAACTTAATAGATGATGGTGTATACATGGGGGAAATGAATGCAGCATTAAAGATTGGTGTTGAGCTTATTATTGCTGCTGTGCTTTCTTTAATATTTGGTTGTTTGTCTGGAATAACTGCTTCTAAGGCATCAGCTGGATTTGCTAAAAACTTAAGAAAAGACCTATATTATAAAGTACAAGATTTTTCATTTGCTAATATAGATAAGTTTTCAACAGCAAGTTTGGTAACTCGTCTTACTACAGATGTAAGTAACGTTCAACAAGCATTTCAAATGTTAACAAGAATAACTGTAAGAGCACCACTTATGCTTGTAATTTCAGTAATTATGGCAATAAATATTAATGCTGAATTATCTATGATATTATTAATAATTGTTCCAATAATTGCTATAACTTTATTTTTCATTTTAAGATATGTACATCCATTAATGGAGAAAGTATTTAGAAAATATGATGATTTAAATGAAGTTGTAGAAGAAAATGTAAGTGGTATAAGAGTTGTAAAATCTTTTGTTATAGAAGAAAAAGAGAAAAAGAAATTTGGAAAAGTTTCATCAGATATATATAATACATTTAGTAAAGCAGAAAAAATAATGGCATTTACTATGCCTACAATGCAATTTGCTATATATCTATGTATCATCCTAATATCTTGGTTTGGTGCAAACATTATAGTAAATACAGGTATGACAGATTTAACAACTGGTCAACTTATGACATTTATAACTTATTCTATACAGATATTATCTAGCTTGATGATGATATCTATGGTAATAATGATGCTTACTATTGCAAGAGCATCTGCAGAAAGAATATATGAAGTATTAATTGAAGAGCCAAACATAAAAGATAAAGAAAATCCAGTAACAGAAGTTAAAAATGGAGATATTGAATTTAATAATGTTTCATTTAGCTATGTAGATGATAAAGAAAAAGAATGTTTAAAAGATATTAATTTGAAAATTGAAAGTGGTCAAACAATTGGTATAATTGGTGGAACAGGATCTGGTAAGTCTTCACTTGTAAACTTAATTCCAAGACTTTATGATGTTACAGAAGGTAGTGTTAAAGTTGGAGATGTAGATGTAAGAGATTATGATTTAAAAGCATTACGTGATCAAGTGTCTTGTGTTTTACAAAAGAATGTATTATTTTCTGGTACAATAACAGAAAATATTAAATGGGGAGACGAAAATGCCACAGATGAAGATGTACAAAGAGTATGTAAACTTGCACAAGCAGATGAATTTATACAAGGATTTCCAGATAAGTATAATACATATATAGAGCAAGGTGGAACAAATGTATCTGGTGGTCAAAAGCAAAGATTATGTATTGCAAGAGCATTACTTAAAAAGCCTAAAATATTAATTTTAGATGATTCTACAAGTGCAGTAGATACAAAAACAGATAGTTTAATTAGAAAAGCATTTAGAGAAGAAATTCCAGATACAACAAAAATCATAATTGCACAAAGAATTTCATCTGTTGAAGATGCAGATAAAATAATTGTTATAGATGATGGAAAAATTAATGGATTTGGAACACATGAAGAATTGTTAAAAAATAATGCAATATATAAAGAAGTATATGATTCTCAAATGAAAGGAAGTGATACAGATGCCTAAAGGACAAATGCCAAAAGGACCAAGAGGAATTATGCTTGGGGCAAAAGGAAAAGTTAAAAAAGGTACTTTAAAAAGATTACTTCAATATGTAACAAAAAAACATAAAAAGCAAATGGTAATTGTATTTATCTGTATCATTTTAAGTACTGTAGCAAATGTTGGAGGAACATTATTTTTAAGAACATTAATAGATGATTATATAACACCTTTACTTTCAACAGTAAATCCAGTATTTGATTCATTACTTAAAGCAATAGCTACAATGGCTTGTATTTATGTTGTTGGAGTAATAAGTTCATATATTTATCAAAGAGTAATGGCTGTAACTGCACAGGGAGTTTTAAAAGATATACGTGATGATATGTTTGATAAAATGGAAGAATTACCTATTAGGTATTTTGATACTCATACACATGGAGAAATAATGAGTCATTATACAAATGATACTGATACTTTAAGACAAATGATATCACAGTCTTTACCTAATATTATATCTTCTAGTATGACAGTTATTGCAACATTTATTTCTATGCTATATTTGAGTCCATTGCTATCTGTATTTGTTGTAGTCTTTACTACATTAATACTTCTATGCTCAAATACACTTGTTAAAAAAAGCTCAAAATACTTTGTTGCACAACAACAATCTTTAGCAACAGTTAATGGTTATGTTGAAGAAATGATAAGTGGACAAAAAGTAATAAAAGTATTTACTCATGAAGAAAAAGCAAAAGAAGCTTTTGATAAACTAAATGATCAATTATATACAGATATGTATACAGCAAATAAATTTGCAAACATTTTAATGCCTGTTGCAAATAATTTAGGAAACTTAGAATATGTTTTAGTTGCACTTGTTGGTACAGTTATGGCTATTAATAATGTAGCTGGTTTAACACTTGGTACAATAGTATCATTCTTAAACTTAACAAGAGGCTTTAACATGCCAATTCAACAAGTATCTAACCAATTAAATGCAGTTATAATGGCACTTGCTGGAGCAAGTAGAATATTTGAAATGATGGATGAAGAAAAAGAAGTAGATGATGGATATGTTACTTTAGTAAATGCTAAAATAGAGGATGGAAAACTTGTTGAATGTAAAGAAAGAACAGGAATTTGGGCTTGGAAACATCCACATCATGACGGAACACTAGATTATGTTGAAGTAAAAGGACATATAGAGTTAAGAAATGTAGATTTTGGATATGAGCCAAATAAACTTGTATTACACGATGTATCAGTTTATGCAAAGCCTGGTCAAAAAATAGCATTTGTTGGAGCAACTGGTGCAGGTAAAACTACAATAACAAATCTAATAAATAGATTTTATGATATTGAAGATGGAAAAATTAGATATGATGGTATAAATATTAATAAAATTAAAAAAGATGATTTAAGAAGATCACTTGGTATGGTATTACAAGATACAAACTTGTTTACAGGTACAATAAAAGAAAATATAATGTATGGTAAAGAGGATGCAACAGATGAAGAAGTAATTGAGGCAGCAAAGCTTGCAAATGCACATAACTTTATTATGCATTTACCAAATGGCTATGATACTATGCTTACAAATAATGGTGCTCAGCTTTCACAAGGTCAAAGACAGCTTATTTCTATTGCACGAGCTGCAATAAATAATCCACCAGTAATGATTCTTGATGAAGCAACATCATCAATTGATACAAGAACAGAAAAAATAGTTCAAGATGGTATGGATAAACTTATGGAAGGTAGAACAGTATTTGTAATAGCTCATAGATTATCTACAGTAAGAAATTCAAAAGCTATAATGGTACTAGATCATGGTAGAATAATAGAAAGAGGATCTCATGATGAATTAATTGAACAAAAAGGACAATATTATCAGTTGTATACAGGAGCTTTTGAACTTGAATAATAATAAAATAGATATGGTATGTTTTATATCATATCTATTTTTGTTTTGACTTTACATAAAATATGTGGTATAATATACCCATTAGAAAAAAATCGGGTTGACAAAAAATTTTGAGTCTCATATGCATAAATATAATTATTACGTATTTTTTCTAAAATATTATTTTTAGGAGGTAAATACTATGCAAAATGGTAGAAGACTTTGTAAGTCACAAACAGACAAAAAAATATTTGGTGTATGTGGAGGTCTTGGTGAGTATTTTAATATAAACTCACTATGGATAAGACTTGCCTTTTGTATTGCAGTTATCTGTTTTGGAACAGGTGTATTATTATATATACTTCTTGCAATACTAATGCCTAAATATTAGAAAGGAACAGTAGATTTTTCTACTGTTTTTTCTTGAAAAAGTTTGCTCTATATGAGATAATTTAGCTATTGAGGTACAAATATGAATATATTAATTATAATTATACTTTTGGTTATATTATTTATATATGTAAATTATAAAGTTATTTTTGTAAGTAGATATAAAGTAAAAAGTAATAAATTACCACAAGCATTTAATGGCTTTAAAATATTACATTTATCTGATTGGCATTGTACAACTTATGGTAAAAATAACAAAAGATTAATTAATTTAATAAATAATAAAATTAAAGGGGAAAAAATAGATATTGTAGTTATAACAGGGGATTTTATTATAAGACAAAAAAGAGATTATAGACCAGCATTAGAATTTATTAGTAAAATAAAATCTAACAATATATATTTTGTTTATGGAAATCATGAAATGATATTAAAAAGTAAAGAGATTCAAGATTTTAAGAATAAATTAGAAACTTTAGGAGTAGTAGTATTAGATGATAAAAAGATTGAGCTAACAAGAGAAAATCAAAAATTGAACTTATATGGAGTATCATATATTTTTAGTCATATTGCATCAAGAAAAGATTTAACAGAACAAGTTTTGGAAAAATATAAAAAAGATTATGAAGAAAAAATAGGAGTTATTAATAAAAATGAGTATAATATATTACTATCTCATGATCCAATGGATTTTGAGGTGTATGTAAAAGAAGGATTTGATCTTGTTTTTTCAGGGCACCTTCATGGAGGAGGAATACGATTTTTTGGAATAGGTGTTGCTACAGCAAGGAAAAATTGGTTCTTTACAACTCTTGCATCTGGAATTCATAAAAAGAAAGATACTCAAATAATAGTAAGTAGGGGAATTGGAAATTCTACAAGACCCATTAGAATATTTGATCCACCTGAGATAAGCATTACAACTTTATATAAAACAAAAAGTTAAATAAGTCATTGACAAAGGAAATAATTTAATGTATACTTTTAATGTAAAAAATTATAAGGAGTATAGCAATGCAAAGAAGATTTAACTTTAATAATTATATATTAAGTTATAAATGCAAGCAAAAGACTTGCTTCTTTGCCGAACGTGTAAGATAAGAAGGTAGTAAAATACCTTCTTATCTTTTTTTTACTTATAGTTTAGAAAAGGAGAGATGATAGATGTCAAAAGTAGATGTAGTTTTAGGTACTTTTTATGGAGATGAAGGAAAGGGAAAAATAATAGATTATATTAGTAATAATGCTGATGTAAGTATTAGATGTACTGGTGGAAATAATGCTGGTCATACTATAACTGTAAATGGTAAAAAATTTGCATTTCATCTTATTCCATCAGGAATATTAAACAAGAATACAAAAGCTATAATCGGAAACGGAGTAGTAATAGATCCTAAAGTGTTAATAGAGGAGATAGAAAATTTAAAACAAAATGGATATAGTGTAGATAATTTATATATTAGTGATAAAGCACATATAATTATGCCATATCATATTATGATGGATAATTTACAAGAAGAGCTACGTAAAGATAAAAAGATAGGAACTACTGCAAGAGGAATAGGACCTGCATATAGCGATAAATATGAAAGATCAGGAATAAGAGTAGAAGATTTTATATCTGAAAGATTTGAAGAGATAGTAAGAAAAAACATTGAAAGAAAAAATATAATTTTTAAAAATTATAATAAAGAGGAAATTAATGCAGATAAAGTAATTCAAGAGTATAAAGAATATGCTAATTATTTAAAAGGATATGTAGTAGATAGTGTAGATATGATTCATGAATTATTAGAGCAAGGGAAAAAAGTAGTGTGTGAAGGAGCACAAGCAACTTTACTTGACATTGATTTTGGAAATTATCCATATGTAACATCTTCTAATCCAACAATAGGTGGTATTATTACAGGAACAGGAATTAGTCCTAAGTATATTGGAGAAGTTTATGGTGTGTTAAAAGCATATTCTTCAAAAGTAGGAGAGGGAATGTATATTACAGAGCAAAACAATGAGATTGGAGATAAAATTAGAGAGCTTGGTCATGAATATGGAACAACAACTAAAAGACCTAGAAGGTGTGGTTGGCTAGATTTAGTAGCTTTAAAATATGCTGTAAGAATTAATGGAATAACTTCTCTTGCAATAAATCATGTAGATACAATTGGAAAGTTAGACAAGATAAAATTATGTGTAGCATATGAGTATAATGGACAAAAAAGTATGAGATTTTCTACTAATATAGATTACTTAAATAGTTGTAAACCCGTATATGAAGAATTTGAAGGAAATTTTGGTAATTTAAGTGGTATAACTAAAAAAGAAGAGTTACCGCAAAATGCTTTAAAATACTTATCTCGAATTGAGGAAATAGTAGGTGTACCAGTTAAATTTATTGGCATTGGCGCTGATAGAGATGATATGATAATTGTAAAATAGGAGGGAAAAGATGGAGCTAAATACATTGTTTTGTATATCACCTATTGATGGAAGATATAGAGATATAACAGAAAAAGTAAGTGAATATTTTAGTGAATATGCATATATAAAATATAGGGTAAAAATTGAAATTGAATGGTTAAAGTATATTTTAAAGAGTGATATTTGTAATGTCAACAAAGAAATAGTGGAAAATGTGGATAAAATATATAATACTTTTGATATAAATGGTGCTATTAGAGTAAAGGAAATTGAAAAAGTAACAAATCATGATGTTAAAGCTATAGAGTATTATATAAAAGAAGAAATGGATAAAAATAATATTGGCAAATACAAAAATTTTGTACATTTTGGATGTACATCAGAAGATATAAATAATTTAGCATATGCATTAATGTGCAAAGAATTTGTGGATAAAATTTTAGCTTATAATATGAAAGAATTAATTAATAAAGTTCAACAAAAAGCAATAAAGTATAAAAATATACCTATGCTTGCACATACTCATGGCCAACCTGCCACTCCTACAACAGTTGGCAAAGAACTTGCTGTATTTGTCTATAGATGGAAGTATATTTTAGATAAAGTATCAAATATTAAGTTTTGTGGAAAATTTAGTGGTGCAGTGGGAAACTACAATGCACATATTGTGGCGTATAAAAATATAAATTGGATAGAATTTAATAAAGAGTTTGTCAATTCTTTAGGACTTAAATTTAATTATTTAACTACACAAATCGAGTCTCATGATGTATTATGTGAATTTTTTAGTTATATAAAATTATTTAACAATGTAACTTTGGATTTTAATAGTGATATGTGGATGTATATAAGTAGAAAATATTTTAAACAAAGAGTTATTGAAACAGAAGTTGGTTCTTCAGTAATGCCGCATAAAGTTAACCCTATAAATCATGAAAATTCAATGGCAAATATACATATGGCAAATAGTATAATAGATAATTTTACTAATAATTTACAAATATCTAGAATGCAAAGAGATTTAAGTGATTCATCTACTTTAAGAAATATAGGTGTAGTCTTTTCACATACACTAGTATCTATTATTCAAAGTATAAAAGGATTTGAAAAAATGGAAGTAGATGTAAAAGTCTTAGAAAATGAGTTAGATGATAATCCAGAAATACTTGCAGAAGCTATACAAACAGTACTTAGAAAAAATGGATATAATGATGCATATGAAAGTTTAAAAAAATTTACAAGGGGAAAAGAAGTAACATTAGACATGTTAAAAGATTATATAACTAGTTTAGATATAGATGAAGAAGATAGGAAAAGATTATTAAATTTAAGACCTTCAACTTATATTGGATTAGCATCAAAACTAGTAGATTTTATAGAATAAGAGCAAAAGCTCTTATTCTATATGTATGTTTATATTTGCAGGTGAGTTTAATATATTACCATATATATCAAATCTTGAGCCATGACATGGACAGTCCCATGTTTTATCCTCTGCATTAAATGTTAAGACGCATTTTAGATGAGAACAATAAGGATGAACTTTAAATATTTTTCCGTTTTTATCTTTATATATTCCTATTTTTTTATTATTCACTTTTAAAATTCTACCAGTATCATTTGGAATATTATCTAAAATATCTTTTTTTATCTTAAATTTATTTAATAATATTGATTGTATACTTTGGTCTATATTATAGTATAATTTGCTTATATTTTTTATTGGATGTACTCTTGTTGCAAAAAAAGTATTGTAAGAGTCATTTTTTTTATTTAAAAGTTTATTTAATATTATATTTGAAGCTACAATAGATGTGGTAAATCCCCATTTATTGAAGCCAGTAGCTATATATAAATTTGGCAAAAATTTTGAAAAACAGCCTATGTATGGGATTTGATCAAGAGTCATACAATCTTGAGTACTCCACCTATCTAGTATTTTACAGTTTGGTGCAATTTGCTTTGCAACATTTTCTAAAAACTTATATTTTTCTTCTAAAGCAGTATCTCCAGTTTTAGTATTATTCCCACCTACAATTAAAATATTATCGTTATTTATTTTGGTCGTTCTAAGAGATATAGTAGGATTATCTAAGTTTAAATATACATCTTTAAAGTCTATATTTTTAATATTAGCTGCAATAGCATAAGATGTGTCTTGATACATTTTAAAAAAGTAAAATCCTGGTATATCTTTTATTGGAAAGTGGGTACATAGTATTACTTTATTACAGATAATTTTACTATTATTTGCATATATAATATATTTATTGCCATCTCGTTTTATACTTTTTACATTTGTATACTCATATATTCTTTTATCAAATAAATTAGATAAAGCATAAATATATTTTACTGGATTAAATTTAGCTTGATTTTTAAATTTAATGCTATATTTTATATTAGGTAGTATTGTTTCATTATCTAATATTTCTACATTTGTGTATCCAATACTTTTTAGGCAATTATATTCTTTTTCAATATCTTTCTTTTTATTAATATCTTGAGTAAATATAACAGAGTCACAAGTTTCAAAATCACAATCTATATTTTCATTTGATATTATTTCTTTATATTCTTCAACAGCTTTTAAATTTGACTCTAAATATTTTCTTGCATTATTTATTCCATATTTTTGTTTTATATTATAATATATAAGTCCATGCTGAGCAGTGATTTTAGCAGTAGAGTATTTGGTTGTCTTATTACATATTTTATTTTTTTCTAATACTATAAAATCTAAGTTGTTTTTATACAGTTTATATGCAATATTTATTCCAGCTATTCCACCTCCAATTATACATATATCTGTAGTAATATCTGAGTTTAATATTTTATAGTTAGTATTTTTTACTTCATATTCCCAAATAGATTTTGAATTAATATCCATATATATAATATGTGTAAATATTGACATTGTATGATAATATTAATTATAATACTATAAGAAAGGATGAGAAAAAATGAATTGGAATGAAGCTTATGATTTATTAAAAAAATATAATAAAGAGCCATTTCATATAGAACATGCATTAACTGTATCATATGTTATGGAATATTTTGCTAAAAAATATAATGAGGATGAAGAATTTTGGTCAATTGCAGGACTTTTACATGATATAGACTATGAAATGTGGCCACAAGACCATTGTAAAAAATGTATTGAACTTTTAAATGAAGAAAATGTAGATGATAATTTGGTACATGCAGTATGTTCACATGGATATGGTTTGTGTAGTGATGTTGAGCCAACAAATGAAATGGAAAAGATTTTATTTGCTACAGATGAATTAACAGGATTAATATGGGCAGCTGCAAAAATGAGACCTTCACATAGTACAAAAGATATGGAAGTATCAAGTTTGAATAAAAAATTTAAAGACAAAAAATTTGCTGCAGGTTGTTCAAGAGATGTAATAAAGGCTGGAGCTGAAAGACTAAATTGGGATTTAGATAGACTATTTGATGAAACAATTCAAGCTATGAGATATGCAGAAGATAAAGTAAAAGAAAAGATGTAAAAGACCGTTTGGTCTTTTATTTTTTGTAAATAATATATGTATGAAGTATGTATATAAGTGTAATACATGTGAGTATGCAATATTTAATTATAATAAAAGTTATAAATTAAAAAATATATATTGTAAAAGAATAAAAGATTATTTAAGTATATCTGGGTATAGAAAGTTAAAATTTTGTAATTTTTACAAAAATAATAATATTTTTTAGTCTCTCACTTTATTTTATGTAAAATGTATGCTATAATATAGTGTGCAAGTTAGTGTGTAACTAATATTTAATAATAGGAGGTTTTATTATGAACAATTATTTTGTAGGTCAAAAAAGATCAAAGGACGCTAGCAATTTATTTTTGCAAGCAAAAGCTAATGAAAGAGAGTGCAAACAAATTATACGGAAATAGTAGTACACAAGTTATTTTAGATTTTCATATTAGAGCTGAAAAAGTATATAAAAAATTTATAGCTTATATAAAGAAAAATGAAAAACAGTTATTAGAAAGCGGATGGGATATAGGAAGAAAAAAATTATCCTATATAAAAAAAGATATTCATATGTATATAGAAGCTGATGAGGAAATTTCTGCTATTAAATTTAAATATGTTTTTTCTTCCGATATAGATATTATAAAAGATATAGATAATAAATATAAACATATATCAAAAATACTTGAAATATTTTCTAAAGAATTACCAAATATGAAAGTGTCACTTGATATAGAGTTTTCTAATAATTTATATTTAGAGGCATATCAAGAAGAGTTAGTAAAACTATCTTTATATAATGGATTTATTCAAATAAAAAATACAGATAAGTATTTTAGAAGATTTCAAATTAGGGACAGATATAATATTATTGATAAAATAAAGTTCTATCAATGCAAGAGTGAATTTTTAAATACTAATATATCAATTAATATAGATAATATAGTAGTTAATATTGAAAAGCTGAATAAACAATTAATTACTTCTGCATATTTTTATATGGTAAATTATTGTAAATTACATTATGAATATATGAAAAATTGCAATAAAGAATATGTGGATAAAAATTTAAAATTTTATAAAAAGCTAGAAACGTTTAATTAAAAAATCCAAATTGATTTTCAATTTGGATTTTTATATTTTTTCTATTATTATTGTTTGACAAAATTCATTATTATTTAAGCTAGCATAAATTTGTGAATTAGATTTTGAAGCAATTATTTTCTTTACTTCCCAAAGCCCTATACCAGATTTTATTTTTTTTGAGGATTCTCCCTTGTTGAAAATTTTAGAAACATCTAATTTTAAGCCTGATATAACAGAATTTTTTATAGTTATTATATTAGCTTGCTTTGCTTTATCATATTTAAAGGTTAAATAAATTTTAGGAGTTTTTGTTTTTTCACTTGCCTCAATTGCATTATCTAGTAATATTCCAAGAATTCTCGAAAGATCAGTAAAATCAAAGTCTATGGTACTTATATCTGTTAATACATCTACTTTAAATTCTATATTTTTAGAGCTTGCTACAAAGTATTTTCCACCTACTATTCCATATATTGCTGGTTGATTGATTATTTCTGGATTAATGCATTCAAGATTAGAAATATTGCCAGCTTCTTTTGTTAACTTTTGCATGTGTTTTTCTAATTCATCATATTGTTCTGTTATAATGTAGCCATTTATTGATTGCAGTATGTTGTTATAATCATGCTTTAATATGCGTAAATTTTCAACTGTTTCAACTAATGCTTTATTATATGTCTTTGATTCTAGTAATTCTGATTGACTTTTTTTATAAAAATGTATGTATTTAAAATATGAAAAAATTAACATACAAATTATAGCAAGTTGAAATATATCTAGTGAAAGAAAATTAAAATTGTAGTCACTTTTTTCTAAAGAGAATTTTAATAGTCCTGGTATTATTATGCTACAAGATAGAGATACTAGAAATATTAATTCGTGATTTGTGAAAGTATCAACTACTTCATGAAGCTTTTTTAAATTTTTTCTCATATATTTATTTAGTAATATTAAAAGCGTAATAAATATAAAAAGTTTTAGTACTATAAAACAAGCTGATATTCTAAAATTAGAATAAAAATTCTCAAGATAAACATTAAAGGATTCTCTAATTAAAAAGTAAGATATCATTTCACTTAAAGATATCATTATATAAAATAAAAGCAAAGATAATAATGTTACATTATTTTTAGCTTCTAATATGTATTTATAAATTATGTATAAAGGAATTATAAAAATACCATATATTAAAAAAGATAAATCTTCACTTAAAAGATTTATAACTACAGAAATTATTACACTAAAGCAAAGAATATAAAGCTTTTTTGATAGTTTGATTTTTTTATTATTATAAGTTTCATTTGTACTAATAATAAATGAAAAAAACATTATTGTTTGACTCATAATCTTAATAAAGGAAATGAGTTGCGTAGTCATTTTTTATCCTCCCTTTCTAAATATTGACAAATTTAATTTACTACAATTTGCTATAAAAGTCAACATACATAAATACTAAACTACATAATTCGACAATAAATATTTTATTTTTTAAAAAGAAAACGCACTGTAGGTACACCTACAGTGCGCAAAATGATTCACTTAAGAATAATAGACGAATACGGATTAAGCACCATATCAGCTGGATTTCCAGAAGAGTTTAATACTTCTCTTGCCCCAACAAAGCTTAAGTCTAAAGGAGTATCAGAAATATTTACACCAATGTAAATTCGCTGAGTTTTGTCAAGTGCTTCTCTAGCAAAGACACAGATTCCACCATAAAATAGTACGGGAAGGAAAGATGCATCTTTAAGATATATCTCATTTCTTCTGATAGAACCCAAAGTTCTAAAAAAGTAGATGAGATCTTGGTCTTCGCGTCCCCATGGATAAGTTTTCCTATTAAAAGGATCTTTAAATCCATAGACACCTGCTTCGTCACCGTAGTAGATACAAGGGTTGCCAGGTAAGAAGTATTGAATAGTAGCTAAAAGCTTTAAAAGTTCTTTACCTCTTTGATATTCTTCTCCATTTAAGAAATCGTTTTGAGCTTGCCAGTATCTATCACGGCCATTAGCGGATCCTTTTGCAAGGCGTGTAAGTGCCCTTTCAATGTCATGACTAGAAATTATGTTCATCATGGCATCTAAACAGTCTTTAGGATAGTTCTCGATTATGCGAAGAATGTTGTCTAAAAGATTTTGTGCACTTCTATTTTCAAAGAAATCAAAAAGAGCATCTTTATAGACATAGTTCATAGCGCTATCAAGTGTATTTTGCGTAAGATAATGCTTTCTTTCTCCATACGCCTCTTTAGTCGAGAGATCTTCCCATACTTCTCCTATCATGGTAGCCTTTTGAGAATCAAATGTATCTTCGTTTTTAAGAGTTTGCGCAATGTGATAAACCATATGGTTAGTAAGTTCATCAATTACGTCAAACCTAAAACCAGAGGCACCGAGTCTAATCCACTTTTTTATTACTTGACATATAAAGTCAAGACAATCTTGTGAATTTTTGTTAAGTTTAGGTAAAGTATCAAAATTCCACCAAGAGTCATATCCATCTGGATAATTGTAAAAGCAATACCAGTCAAAATATTCACTATCAGGACTGTTATATGCACCAATGGTTGCGTATCTTTTTTCCTTGTTAAAGTATATACTGTCAGAGCCAGTATGATTAAATACTCCGTCAAGGATAATTCTGATACCTCTTTTTCGCGCTTCACTGCAAAGTGTTACAAAATCATCTTCTTTTCCAAGAAGAGGATCTATTTTTAAATAGTTTGCAGTATTATACCTGTGATTTGAATGAGCTTCAAAGATCGGATTAAGGTAGATGATTGTTACCCCAAAGGATGCAATATAATCAAGCTTTTGGGTTATACCATTTAAATCTCCACCAAAATAATCATCATTTAGAATAAGTCCGTTTTCAGGTAAATAGTTTGGATTTTCGTACCAATTAGAATGGATTTTCCTATCTTGAGGTACATTTTCTTTAAATTCACCAGAAGAGAAAAACCTATCAGGGAATATCTGATAGAAAATCGCTCCTTTCATAAAATCGGGTACATTGATGTTTTTCGTAAAGACTGTGAGCTGAAAACATTCATTTTCTTTTCCACCAAAAAAGCATTTTGAATATTTACCTTTCCTAAGTTCAACGTATCTACCATTGATATACAAAGTAAAGTAATAAAAATATACATCTGCTTCTTTGGGTGTGAAGTAGCAAGTATAGAAGTTACTTGTTTTAGAAATGTGTGTAAGTTTTAGATCGATTGATTGCCGTTTTTCCCAATTATCTATTTGAAAAATTACAAGCTTAGGCGAATCAACCATACTAACCTTATCTAACCGTATGCTAAATCTGACATTTGTTCCTTGTTGTACAGGACCTACAGGATCTTTGCATTCTGGATCCAGACTACAATAGATTTCGTTAATCATTTTGAATCCTCCTAACATAAATAATTATTTAATGCTATCTTGTACATAAAGTACATATTGAATTTATCACAGTGCATTACAAAAGTCAACAAATTTAGACATAAATAAAAATAAAAATAAAAAACAGCTTAAAAAGCTGTTTTAGGAAATATTTTTTAATTTTGGATTTTCAATTTTTATAATTTTATTATTATTGTATTTAGTATAATCTTTAGTGTATTCTTTTAGTTTATCTATTGGCATTTTATTTATTACTACACCTAAAATATTTCCGCCCATATTTTTGATTTTCTTTTTTGTTTCAACTAATGAATCTCTTTTAGTTTTTCCGATTGCACATACAATTATTACACTATCTGCTTTGTTACAAAGAATCATACTATCAGTAACTATATTAATAGGTGGAGCATCAAGTAGTATAATGTCGAATTTATCTTTTAAGTTTTCTAAAATAATATCAAATTGCTCATTTTCAAGAAGTTCAGATGGCTTTGATGGAAACATTCCTGAAGGCATTATAAATAAATTATCTATTTGTGTTTTGAAAATTGCTTTTTGAATTTCTTCATCTAGACTATTATTATCATTAGAGATTTTCGAATTATCTAAAGCATTAGAAAATCCATAAGAACTATTTAATGAAAAAATGTTAGCTTGTCTACCTTTTCTTAAATCTGCATCTATTATTAAAACTTTTTGTTTGGATTGTGTAAAAGCAATAGCAAGATTTGATACAACCCAACTTTTACCTTCCTCAATTGATGAACTAGTAATTAAAAATACTTTATCATGAGTTTTAGTCATTTTATATGTAATGCTAGTTCTTAGCGTTCTTATAGCTTCTGAAACGGGAGATTTTGGAGCTTCATGAATTATTAAATCTTTTTTCATATTATCCACCTCTTATTCTTTGATTTCTGGAATAACAGCTAAAACTTCTAAATTTAAAAGATCTTCTACTTCCTCTTTAGATTTTATTCTTGTATCAAAATAAAAAAGTAAGAATAAAATACCACAACTTGAGATTGCACCAATTAATGCAAAAATTGCACTATTTTTAATATAATTTACATTATATGGACTGTTACTTGCAATAGCTGTATCTATAGTAGTTACATTTTCTATATTATATATTTCTTTAATTTTTATTTTGAAAACTTCTGTTATTGAGTTCGCAATTTGAGCAGCAATTTGAGGATCTTTATTTGATACGGAAATTTTTAGCATTTCTGTATCATCTTTTGCACTTACTGATACATTAGACATAAGTTCATTTTCACTAATGTTTAGATTAAGCTCATTTATTACTTGTTCTGCAACACTTCTACTTTTCATTATCTCACTATAAGTAGATATTAATTTCTGATTTAATGTTACATCATTTTGTGTAATAGAATTAGATGTAGTATTACTAGTATTATTTGTTATTACTGTATTATCTTCTGGCTTTGAAAGCACAACTGTGCTATAAGATGAATACATAGGGGTAACCATATATTTTGTATAAAAAATACCAATTACACCACATATAATTATTGCAAGTATAACAAAAAGTTTTTTCTTAAAAATATAGTAAATTATTTCTTTTAAATCTATTTCTTCCATAATATCACCGATATAATAATTATATAATAAAAAAAATAAAATTTTCAATAATATATAAAATATAAACAAAAAAAAATAAATTTGTAATACAAAAAGATAAATTATTTTAATTTGTCTTGTTATTAAAAGTTTTGTCTAAAATATAGCATACAAATTTTTAAGTAGTATAATTTTAATAAAAATGGAGGGATAATATGGAAAAAGTAGAATATATATATGATTTTATTGTAAAAACAAAATTTGAATATTTTATATCTGATAGTATAAGAGATATTAAAATAATAGAATTTGCAATTTTAAGTTCAGATGTAGCATATAAAACTAATATATATAATAAGATGAAAGAAAAATATAATTTTGATTTAGAAAAAATGGGGTATGCAAAAGCTATAGAGCTGATGACTAGTAGATATACTACTAGCAATTTATCTGAGGAATCAATAATTAGAAATAGTTTAAGTATATTAAGAAAATGGATAATAAGGTGTTGCGGGTATATGTGCGTAAGGAAGATAGCTGAAGAAAATGTGGCTGATGGAATAGATATGTATATGAAAAAATATTCTATAGCAGATGATGTTGTAGATATAAATACATTAAACGAAAGATTAGATGATATAGACGAAGATATATTATCTTGTCTTAGAAATAGTATATAGGAGGGTAATATGGAAAAATCAGAAGAAGTATTAGAAAAAATTAAAGAGATTAAAGATACAAAAATAAATGAGATTGTAAAAGATATAATTTTAATAGATGGAGCTATTGTAGAAGATGATGTGAATTATAAGGAGAAAAATATATTTCTACTTGAGAAAAAATATAAAGATGAGTTAGATAAATTATTTTATAATATAGTAAAAAAAGATGTTAAAGAAAAAGTTGACGAAAATGTAGAAAGTAGAAAAAAGTATTATAATACAAAACTTGGAACAATAAAAGTATTTTTAATAAGAATAGCAGGAATTAAAGTTTTAGGTCAAAAGGATATACTTAGTGATTTTTATTTTAAAGATAGAGAGGATAAAGATAAAGTATATAAGATCTTAGAAAAATTAGATAAATTTTTAGCAGAAAATATATAAAGCTTGTACAATTAATTAATTCTTGGTATTATTTAGTAAGGAGGAGAATGGAATATGGCAAAAAGAGCTTTAATAACAGGTGCTTCTTCTGGAATTGGAAGAGATATTGCAAAGGAGCTTGCAAGAAGAGGATATGATATAATTGTAGTTGCAAGGAAAAAAGAAAAACTAGAAGAGCTAAAAAATGAAGTAAATGCTAGTGTTGAAGTAATACCAATGGATATTAGTGTGAAAGAAAATTGTATAGAACTATTTAATAGGGTTGGATATGTAGATATACTTGTAAATAATGCAGGATTTGGAGTTTTTGGTAAATTTATAGCTACAGATTTAGATAGAGAAATTCAACTTATCAACACAAATGTTATGGCTGTTCATGTACTTACAAAATTATTTTTAAAAGAAATGGTAAAGAAGAATAGTGGATATATTTTAAATGTGTCATCAATTGCTGGACATTTACCTGGTCCACTTATGGATGCATATTATGCTTCTAAATCATATGTGTTTGTGCTTTCTGAATCCATAAACGAGGAACTAAAAAAAGATAGATTAAATGTAAAAGTAGCAACATTAAATCCTGGACCTGTTAGAACTAATTTTAATAATGTTGCTAATGTCAAATTTAGCATGAATTCATTATCTAGTGATTATGTGGCTAAATATACTGTAGATAAATTATTAAAAGGAAAAACAGATATTACTCCTGGAGTGGATATAAAGATACTTAGAGTTTTTGCTAAAATAGTACCAGATAATATTTTGAGTAAGTTTGTATATGTAAGACAAAAAAGAAAAGAAAAATAGTAGTTAAAGATATTATTAATAAAAGTTATGTTAATAATATCTTTTATTTTTACTTTTATTATGGTATAATAAATTGTACTTAAATGATTTATGTACATTAAATATAATAATTTAATTTAAGGAGGGATGTATATGAGTAATATTTTATTAGATTCATATTATATTATTTCTGTATATCAAAAAAAGAAAAAAAGTATTAATGCTGTAAAGTTAAATGCTTTATTATATTTAGCAGATGCTCATTGTATGTGTATATATGATGATAAAGGATTATATGAGGAAGGATTTTTAGTAGATATTTTTCGGCATTTATAATAAAAATTTATTTAATGTTTTATATAATAATCCTTTTGAAGCTTTGATGATTGATTCTATCAAGATAGAACTAGGACAAAAAATACCTTCAAATATTAAAAGCATAATTGATATTATAATTTATAATTTTGGTGATTTATCTGCAACTCAGTTAAATAATATTTTATTTTATGGCTGTTCACCTTTAGATGAAATATATTCTAATCCTGAAGTTTTATATTCTAGTATATTAAAAAAGACTAAAGTATCAAGAGAATTAATAAAAAAATGGTATGAATTAGAAATATTAATGAAGAATTAGTATTTATTTTTTTACTAAAATGTGATATATTTTTTATATGAGAGTAGAAGAATTAAATAAATATTATGATAAGTTACAATTAGAATATGGTGATCCAACTCTTTGTTCTATATATAATGGAGGATGTAAAAATAATCCAGATGTATGTTTTGTATTTATGAACCCTACAGGAAAAAATATTGCATCAACAAAAGAATGGAAAGGAATTAGAGCTCCTTGGATTGGAACAAAGAATATTTGGAAGTTGTTTTATAGCATAGGGATAATCGATAAAGATTTATTTGATGATATATTATCTAAAAAGCCTAATGATTGGACAGAAGATTTTGCAAAAAATGTTTATGACATATTAAGTAGAAATAAAATATATGTTACTAATCTTGGAAAATGTACACAAATAGATGCAAGACCTTTGCCAGATAGAGTGCTAAAGCAATATTTAGATCTTTTATATGAAGAAATAGATATTGTAAAGCCTAGAAAAATTATAGTTTTTGGAAATCAAGTAAGTAGTATTTTTTTAAATCAGAAAATTTGTGTAAAGTCTGTTAGAAAACAAGAGTTTAGAATGAGTATTAAAGAAAATGAATATAGTGTATATCCTGTATTTTATCCCATTGGTAATGGAATGAGAAATATAGACTTAGCTATAGAAGACTTAAATTATATATTAAAAAACTAGGAAGAATATCTTCCTAGTTTTATTGTTTTCTAGATAATAAATATATTGATTCTACTATATTAAATATTTCAGATATAAGTAAAATTATACCTGCTATTGTTGTAAGAGTTACCATTGATGCGAAAGGATTTATTAAAATCAATATACCAAAAATTAAATGTCCAATGGCACTTAAAAGCATTAGTCCCCATGCAGGAGATGAAAGTGATTTTAAATTAAAAGCAAATTGGAATTTTATTATAAATTGAATTATAAGCCAAGCACCAATTATTATTGCTAAAAACTCGTTTAATATAGTTGGTTTAAAAATTAAAAATATGCCCAAAATTGTATATATAGTTCCTTCTATAAGTTCAGTACTTATTGATCTAAATTCTTTATCTGAAGTAAAATATGACACTATATGTACTATACCAGATAAAGCAAGAAATACGCCAATAACAATTACCATAAAATTAAGCGATGCTTGTGGACTAAAAATTAAGCATAATGCAAATACAATTAAAAGTATTGACGTAGCAATAGACATTTTTTCATACTTTTTTATATTATTTAGCATTATTTTCTACCTCCTATTTTTATTAAAATATATCATATTAAGATAAATAATTCAATATTGAAATGCTATTAAAACTATGTTAAAATATGCATATAATTATAAAATTAATCTACTAATTAATATTAAAGGAGGTGTTATACGTGAACATACAAATTATGTATAATGACAATAGTAAGATTCAAGCGCGAATTTTAAAAAATAAGCTACTATCTAATGGCTTTAATTTGGTAGATAATTTGGCAGATTTAGTTATAATTATTGGTGGAGATGGTACATTTTTAAAATCGATAAGAAAATTAAATTATTCATCTTTTCCTTTATATATTGGAGTAAACTGTGGAAATTTAGGCTACTTACAAGATATATCATGTGCACAAATAGATAAAATAATAACTTTTTTAAAAGAAAATGAAAATAATATAAGTAATGATAAAATAAGCAAATTTTCTATTGCAAAAATTTCATATTTGTATAGAGATAAAATTATAACAGATAATGCTATAAATGAATTGCAAGTAGTTGGAAAAAAATATAGAAAAATTGAATTTGAATTAAATGACACTATAGAGTTTAAAGAAAAAGTTGTATCTTCAGGTATAGTTTTTGCGACACCTTTAGGATCTACTGCATATAATAAAAGCTTGGGTGGACCTATTCTTTGCGAGGGAATAGATGCTATATGTGCTACTTTATTTGCTCCGATACAAAATAATAGAACAAAAGATTATATAACAAATTCATTAGTCGGAAAGAAATTTGGACTAAAAATATTATCTAATTTAGATGATATTGAGATTTTTATAGATGGTCAGCAAGTAGATATTGATTTGAAGAATTTAAATGAAATTAGTATAGAAATTGATACCAAAAAATTGTATAAACTGAATGTGTATAAAAAAACATATAGTAGAAATATGTTTGAAAAAATGATTAAATGACTCTTAATAAAAAATTAAGAGTTGTTTTTTTATATTATTTTATTGTTTTTGGGATATAATAAAAACTAGTGATATAAGCGAAGTTGTTTGACTTTGAAACGTAAATGTGATAATATATTTTTGTATATTTAATTGGAGGATACATTATGAAAAAAATTATGTTTGTATGTACTGGAAATATTTGCAGAAGCGCAATGGCACATCATTATATGCAAAAAAGACTGTATGACTTAAAAAGGGAAAATGATGTAATTGTCTCATCTTGTGGTACATCTGCTGTAAATGGTGATATTTCAACAAAAAATGCAATACTTGCAATGAAGGAGTATGGTGTTGATTTATCTAATCATAGAGCTACAAATATATTTGATATAGATATACAAAATTATGATTTAATATTTTGTATGACAGAGCAGCATAAATATAATATTTTAGCGTATTTTCCAAAATTAAAAGAAAAAGTATTCACACTTAAAGAATATGTAATAGGAAAAGATATAAAAAATATAGATATTGATGATCCATGGGGATATAATTTAAGTATATATAAATCATGTGCAAAGGAAATTGTTGATTGTGTGGATAAACTTCTAGAAATGATATAAAGGAAGTGTATATATGATAATAATTGGATCAGACCATACAGGGATAGAACTTAAAAAAAGAATAATTAATCATTTAAAAGAAAAAAGAATAGATGTTATAGATGTTACTAATTTTAATGATCAAACAGGAGATGATTATCCAGATATAGGATATATAGTAAGTAGAAATGTTCTTGATAAAAAGTGTTTAGGAATAGCTATTTGTGGAACAGGTATTGGTATATCCATAGCATGTAATAAAGTAAATGGAATAAGAGCTTCTGTATGTACAGATAAGTATATGGCAAAAATGACAAGGCAAGATAATGATGCAAATGTATTATGTTTGGGAGCGAGACTTGAAAATATTGCAGTAGAAGATATTGTTGATACGTTTATATCAACAGAGTTTGCTGGTGGAAGGCATCAAAGAAGAATAGATAAAATAAAAAAAATAGAAGACTGTCAAAAGGATGGTGTAGAGTATGGCGATAGTTTATAGTATAGTTGTAATAGCTTTTGTCTGCTGTATTATATTAACACCATTTGTTATATCTATGTGTAAGAAACATGGACTTGTGGATGTTCCAAAAGATAGTCGAAGGGTACATTCAAAACCAATGCCAAGATGTGGAGGAATAGCAATATTTGCTTCTGCAATGATTGCTATGTTTGTATATTATATAATTACAAAAGATGTTGAATCGATAGCTTTTAATACACAATTTTATGGATATTTAATTGGAGCTATTTTAATATTTACAATGGGAATAATAGATGATATCTTTACTCTTAAAGCTAGATATAAAGCTATATTTGAATTTGCTGCTATTTTTATAGTATTTATATTTGGAGTAAGAATCGAAAATATCGGAAGCATTAATTTAGGAATATTTTCATTACCAGTTACTTTTTTATGGATTATAACCGTACTTAATGCTATGAATTTAATAGATGGACTTGACGGACTTGCAGCAGGGCTTACTTCAATTTCAGCGCTATCTTTACTTATGCTATTTATATCTACTTCTTCAAGTTTAGAAGCAATCATAATAACAGCTGCAGTAGTAGGAGCGGGAATTGGATTTTTACCGTATAACTTTAATCCAGCAAAGACTTTTATGGGAGATTGTAGCTCAAATTTTTTAGGATTTACAATGGCATGCGTTACAATTCTTGGATTTTCTCGAGGATATACTACGGTTGAATATTTAGCTCCAGTACTTATACTTGGTGTACCAATATTTGATACAGTTTTTGCGATGGTAAGAAGAGCTATAAAAAGAAAGCCATTGTTTGCACCTGATGGAGGACATGTACATCATAGACTAATAAAAGCGGGATTTACTCAAAGACAAGCAGTATTAATATTATATACAGTAACAAGTACTTTATGTATAATAGCTATTTCATTAATTACTCAAGATGTTTGGAAACTTGCATTATTAGTTGGAATGTCAACAATATTTATTGTTTTATGGATTGTTAGCATGATTAAAAATAGAGAGATAAAATCGGATAGTACAGTAAGTAATAATTTTAAAGTAAATAATATTTAAAAAAATACATATAATTTTAATGAAGGGAGATAATATAAATGAAGGAACAATTATTACAAGATTTAAAAGAGGCAATGAAGGAAAAAGATACTATTAAAAAGGATGCAATAACAATGCTTAGAGCATCAATACTTCAAGTAGAAAAAGATACACAAAAAACTTTAAATGATGATGAAATTTGCGCTATTGTTGCTAAAGAGGTTAAAAAAAGAAAAGAATCTCTTAAAGAATATGAAGATGCAAATAGAGAAGATATTGTTGAAGGTTTAAAAAAAGAGATTGAAGTTTTATCTAAATACTTACCAGAGCAATTGTCAAAAGAAGAGATTGAGAAACTAGTTGACCAAGCTATTATCGAATCTCAAGCTATATCTATGAAAGATATGGGAAAGGTAATGTCAATTTTAAGACCTAAGACTGCTGGAAAAGCAGATGGAAAATTAGTAAGTGATATAGTAAAAGAAAAACTTGCTAATATTTAAGTAAAAGCCAAGTTAAATCTTGGCTTAATTTAATGTAAAGGAGAGGTTAAATGAATATTTATAAAATTAATAATAACAAGTTTAAAAGTATTTATATATCATATAATTTTACACAAGAAGTTAGTGATACGAAAATTTTTTCAAGCTATGCTGTACTTGCATCTTTAATGGCAAAGAGCTCTAAAAAATATACTACACAGAAGGATATAGAAAAATACTTAAATTCTTTATATGGAGCAAATTTTGATGTAAATATTGAAAAGTTTGGAGATTTATATAATCTAGAATTTAGAGTTGAGTTTGTAAATAAAAAATTTATTCCAAGTAAAGAAGAATTATTAGAAAAAGTATTATTATTTTTAAGAGAAATGATATATAACCCAGCAGATTGGACACAGGATATATTAGATAGAGAAAGAGATTTTATATTGCAAAGAATAAATGAAAGAAAAGATGAAAAGTTAAAATATGGTATACAAAGAGCTGAAGAGTTACTTTGTAAAGGTGAGCCTTTTGGTACATATTTATATGGTGAAAAAGATGTTGTTGAAAAACTTGAAGTATATGATATAAATGGTGCATATAATAGATTAATAAATAATAGTTTAACTGTAATTATATCTGGAAATTTAGATGGATATGATAACATAGAAAATGATGTGGAAAAAATATTTAAACAGTATGATAGAAATCCTAATAGTAAGATTGAAAATTTAAAATATAATATAAAAAAACAAGAAAATTATAAATACGAAGAAGTAAAAGAAATTCAAGATACAACACAAAGTGTTTTATCTTTAGGACTTAGAATAAAGGAATGTACACCAAAAGATTTTTATGTATTGAATGTATATAATGCTATTTTAGGTACTACACCATCATCTAAATTGTTTCAAAATGTTAGAGAAAAAGAATCACTTGCTTATACTGTAAGATCAAGATATTATAGATTTAAAGATATAATTGTAATATATGCTGGAATTAATAAGGAGAATTATTCAAAAGCATTGGAAGTAATAAAAATGCAACTTGAAGATATGAGAAAAGGAAATATAACAGATATAGAATTTAAAAGTGCAAGAGATAGTTTACTTGCTGATCTTTTAGAATGGAAGGACTCAAAAGTTGCTATGGCAAAAATGAAATTATCTAATTTAATTGCTTTTAAGGATGCAGATATATCTATTGATCAAATGCGAGAAGAGATTAAAAATGTTAAAATTGAAGATGTAACAGAAGTTGCAAATAAGATTGAAATTGAAAAGGTGTTTTTACTTGGAGGTGAGATAGATGAATAAAATAGCTGTCATGAATTCTCAAGAATTAGGAGAAAGTACTTTTACTACAACTTTACCTGATGGACTTGAAGTGTATATTTGTAAAAAACAGGGATTTTCAAAAAAAATAGGAATGTTTGGAACAAAATATGGATCTGTAGATAACGATTTTATAGATATTAATACTAATAAAAGAACTAAAGTACCTGATGGTATCGCTCATTTTTTAGAGCATAAATTGTTTGAAAAAGAAGGAGCAAATGCACTAGATTTATTTTCTAAAATGGGTGTTTCATCAAACGCATATACTTCTTTTGATCAGACTGTATATTTTTTTGAAACATCAGAAAAATTTGATGAGTCAATTGAAATGCTTGTAAAATTAATAAAAGAGCCTTATTTTACGGATGAAAACGTTCAAAAAGAACAAGGTATCATAGGTCAAGAGATAAGTATGTATGATGATGATCCTAATTTTATGGTATATTTTAATGCATTACGTGCAATGTATAATCAAAATCCTGTAAAAATTGATATAGCTGGAACAATAGAATCAATATCTCATATAACAAAAGAATTATTATATACTTGTTATAATACTTTTTATAGTCCTCAAAATATGTTTTTTATTGTTGTAGGAGATGTTGATGTAGAACATACAATTAATTTAATAGAAGAAAACTTAAAAAAATATGAAAATAAAAACTTGCCTAAAAATAAGATTCAGAAATTTAGGACAGAGGAAGAAAAGAAAATAGCACAAAAAGAAATAGTGCAAAAAATGGATATATATTTACCTCAACTTTGTATAGGATATAAATTAGATTTAGCGGAAGGTAAAGAAATATTAAAAAATGAGATAATTGTTAATATTATATCAGATATGTATTTTTCTAAACAATCAGATTTTTTTGAAAAAGAATACAACTCTGGAAAAGTTAATGATAGTATAGATATGCAATATGAAGGAAGTGATTCATTTTCACATGTTATAATATCAACTCTTTCAACTAAGATTGATGAGGTAGAAAAAGATATATTAGAGTATATAGAAAAAATAAAAAACATGCCCGTTGATGATGAAATGTTTAATATAATAAAAAAGAAAAAGATAGGAGAAGCTATTCTTTCATCAGATAATTTGAATGTAAGTTATAGAAGAATTATTGATTCTATACTTAATAAGACAGATGTATATTATCAAATAGAGGTTTTAAAAGGAATAACCAAAGAAGATATAAGGAATTTCTTAAATAAACTAACTATTGATAATCAAGTTTCTTCAAAAATTATATCTAAATAGTAAGAAATATCACTAATTTTTATATATAGTAAATTAAATTTTATTAGTTGCATAAACTAGTTTTATACCACGAGATATATATGTCGAAACTTGCGACGAAAAAGTATATCAAAAATGTTGACTAATAAGTCAACAAATGGTATAAATATGTAAAAAAAGAGGAGATATGTATGATAACTAATGAGATCGAGTTTTTAAAACAAAAATTAGACAAAGAAATTGAAGAAAATTGTTCATACGAGCAGATATTAAAAACGAGTGAAGAAATAGATGTATTACTTACAAAATATTATTTAGAAAATATTAAGAATATCACTTAAATTTACATTTAATAAAATTAATCCTAATATAATAATTAATGCATAATTTTCATCTGATTCCAATAGTAATAATATGATTATTCCTATTATTATTAAATCATCTATTTCAAAGGTGAAGCCTAACAAATTTATTTGTGTTCTATCAAATGAAATAAACTTATTATTTCTTTTTTTAGTAGAATTATTAGTGTGTATTTTTTCTTCACTTTCGTTAATAGTGTTATCACAGTTTGGATTGGCATTATTATTGTAGAATTTTTGAAAGGATATTGTATCACTTTGTTGTGATTCAGTATCTTTTTTTTCACTTTCAACATTTTCTGATATATTTTGCATATTTCTATTATAATAATAGTTTCTATTGCGCATATAAAATGGATTATAATTATAATAATACATATTTAATCACTATCCTTATTTTTAAAAGCTTCTAAAGCAGATATAACATTTAAAATGGTTAGATATTCATTCATTTTGTCTTGTCTAGATTTTCTAAGAAAAGGTTTTAAAGAAAGCAGTAAATCCTTTTTAGGATTATTGTTATTCATACTACTAATTATTTTTTGAATTTTTAAAAGAAGCGAAGGATCAAAAGAAGATTCAGTATTATTACTATTTTCTTCTTTACTTTGATTGAAGGCATTTAATATTGAAGACAAATCAAATGAGCCATTATTTTCTTCTTTTTGACTGCTTTCATTACCATTCATTTTTTCTTGAATGCTATTAATAAGATTATTTAAAGCATCTTTATTATCATCATTCATATTATTTGTTCTTGTTATTTACCCCTAGCATTTTTGCAATATTGTTTAGATCTTCACTAGACATATTTTGAACCATTTTTGTTACTTGCTCTATTTTATCTTTATCTAAAGAGCCTAATACGTCCATTAATTTTTTATTGATATTATTATCATTCATATTATCATCTCCTATATATTAAATTATATGCATTGTTTTTTAGTTTGTGATAATTTAATATTGAAAATTTAAATTATAGTGTCGAAAGTTGCGATAAAAAATCAGTAAAAAAATATTGACGTTATAAGAAAATGATGGTATAAGTTTTAATTAAGAAATGGAGGGATAAATATAAAATATGCAGATGTAAATGAAATATTTAATCTTATAAATATTACAGATAAATATATATTAATAAAAGAAAAAGATTTCGTAAAAAAAGTATATATTTATGAAGTAGAGCCTGTTACTTTTTTAAATTTTTCAATAGACGTTCAATCAAATATTTTAAATCTATATGGTGAGTTTCTTCGTGAATTTAATTTAGAATTTCAAATTTTTATATCAAATAAAAAAATAAATATTGATAAGTATATATCAAATCTTAAGATATGTATAAATAAGAATGGAAGTAAGAGATATTTAAGTCATGTAAATAATTATATTTCAAGTATAAGTAAGCAATTAGAAAATGAGAAAATCTATACAACAAAATTTTATTTAGTAATATCTTTTAAAAGTGATTCTGACTATGATATTAATAATATAGATAATTTAATAAGAAGAATAGATAATATTGGATGTAATACAAAAAGAATAATGTCTAAGGAAAAACTACAATTTTTGATGTATGAGACAATTAATAAAGAGGTGATATTATAGACATAAATGAAGTTTTACCAGATTATATAGATAATACTAATTTAAGATATGTTGTAGTAGATAATAAATATATAGCTTCTTTACATATTACTTCTTTACCTGAATATATTTTTTTCTTAGATTTAATAAATGCCATAGATAAAGCTGTGGATTATGACATGTCTTTATATATAAAAAAATTAGATGCATATAAGGTCTTAAATGACATTTCATATACCATTGGAAGGTCTGAGAGTGAAAAGCATACTATTAAAGAAAATCAAAGTAATATAGATATTATAGATAGGACATCTAAAGAGGCAAAAGAACTTAGAAGAAAAATTCAAATTGAAAATCAAGAAATATATAATTTAAATATAACTTTAACGTTTTATTCAGATAATATAGTAAATTTATTAAATATTTTGTCAAGTTTTAAATCTAAACTTTATTCTAAAAATTTTATTTCAGAGATTACTAATTTTAGACAATTAGATTATTATCTTTTGAATTTACCAATAAAAAAAGAAATTAACTATAACTTATTTGTTACAAGTAGCGTATTAACTAATTTATTTCCATATATTAGTAGTAATTTTGTAGATATAAATGGGGTTTTTATAGGATATACTAAATTAGATAATAAAATATGTATATTAGATATATTTTCTAATAAATATGAAAATTCAAATATGTGTATTTTTGGAAGTAGTGGCAGTGGAAAATCTTATTTTGTTAAGCTAAATATTATAAGAAATTTTTTTAAAAATATAAATCAGATTGTTTTAGATATTGAGAAAGAATATTTTTATCTTTGTAATCAACTTGAGGGGCAGATAATAACAGATGGTTGTTATTTTAATTTATTACAAATAACCAAAAATGATTTAAAAAATATAAATGATAAAAGCTTTTTAGATGAAAAAATAAAAAAAGTGATAAATTTTTTAGTAGAAATATGTGGTATTGAAAAGATATATATTGAATATTTAAAACTTAAAATAAAAGATATATATTTTAAATTTAATATAACTGAAGACATTAACACTATTTTAAAAACAGAAGAAGATGGCAAGATATGCTTAGATAGTACCATTATAAATTATGATAAATTTCCTACATTAAAAGATTTAGTTGAAACTGTTGAGGATAAATATTTAAAAAAATTATTGGATGATAAAATAAAATCTAATATTAAATTCTTTTCAGATAAAACTAATATATCATTAGAAAAAAATTTATACATATTTGATGTTAATTATTTTAATAGTGATTCTACTATTATTTCATATGTCTTAAATAATATAGTAAATAGCTATTTAGACGGAAAGAATACTATTATATATATAGATGAAATGTGGAAATATGCTCAAAGTAAACAACTTTTATTAAGTATATCAAATATGTATAAAACAATTAGAAAAAGACGTGCTTCTATTATTACAATAACTCAAGATATAAATGATTTTTTTACATATGATAATGGAATTTTTGCAAAAAGTATATTAAATAATTCGTCGTTTAAACTTATTTTTAAAATGGTATATAAGGATGTAGAGAATTTAAGTAGTTTTATTGATTTATCAGAATTTAATATAAGTAATCTACAAAAAGGTGAAGCAATATTATCTATATCAAACAATAAAGCTCCTATAGTAATTAGTGCTAATGAATATGAAAGGATAATTTTAAATGAAAATGATAATAGCATTGAATAATAAATATTTAGAAGATAAAATAAAAAATATGTACATAAATAAGTATGAAATATTCATATTTTCAACTAAAGAACAGGTTTTAAAGAGTATCACTTTTGAAGAAGAAATAATTGTAATAACAAGAGATAAAGTAAAAGGAAAAGTGGACTTTATAGAGTATTTATATACTATAAAAGATAAAAATAGTAAGAATAGAATAGTTGTAATATTAAGTGATTTAAATAAAGAAATGAAAGAAAAATTATTTGCTAAAGAAATTTTTAATATTATTGTAGGAAATTACATTTCTTTTGATGAAATATTAGAAAATATAAATAATCCTAAGATGATTATATATAAAAAGAGTCAAAATAAAAGTAATATTTTTATTGTTACAGGATTAAGAAAATCTGGTAAAACAATTCTTTGTAGAATTCTTTCGGAAGAAATAGTAAAAAATACAAATAAAAATGTTATAATATTAGATTTTGATTTTATATATCCATGCCTTGATTTATATGTTAGTAGTGATAAAAACTATGGCTTAAATAATTTAATAGAAGATATAAAAAAAGAAGATATAAAAGATTTGATAAGCTATCAGAGCAATAATATAAAAAGCAATAATATTAAGTATATTTTAAATTCTAAAAGTATTCCTATTATAAAAAATAAAAATATAATTGATTTATTAGTATATTTTAGTAATTATTATGACTATGTAATTGTAGATACTTCTACAGTTATGCTAAATAGTATGTATAATATTTTTGAAGAATTAAATGTAGAATATATTTTTTGCATACAATTTTTTAAAAGTATGATAAGAGAATTTGCTAGTGAAACAAGATTTATAGACGAAAGGCTATTAAGGAAAAGTAAATTTATAATAAATAAATTTAAAGGAAAAAAAGAACTAATAAAAGTAATTGAAAATAAATTAGATATAATCATATATGGTGTAATAAAAGATAGTTTTTTTATAGATAAATATATATTGACGGGCAAAAAAATTTATATAAGATATAATTTAAAAAAACTATTAAAATCAATTGGAGTTATTAAATTTGAAAAAGTAAGAAATGAAATAATATATAAATTAATTAATATAGAGGAGGAGTAAAAATGCAAAAAGAAGATTTAGAAGTAGAAAAGAATAAAGAAGAACTTATGAATATAATATTAAATATAATAGATAAAGGTGCAAATTATGTTATTAAAGGAATGCCAGTAAATGAACATATTAAAGAGGTTTTAATTGATGTAAAGAAAGTATTAAAACAGGGAGATTTTTTAAAAATATTGAATACTGCACTTACAAGTAGTATAAAAGAAGGCCTTGAAATAGCAGGAGTACCAGAAAAAAATATTAGTGAAATTAATAAAATGGTGGAAGCTGCATTTAAGGGAGGCTTATCTAATTGTATCAACATTGGAATAGATATAGTTAGTACAACAAAAAAATATGGAAATATATTTTATAATTATATAGATGATTTTTTTGGAGATTTAAAAAGCTTTATTTCAAGTACAGAATTTAAAAAGAAAATAGATTTGAATGTTGAAAAATGTATGAATAAAGTAGATGACTTTAAGGAATTGTGTAATGATTGGTATGATGCATATGATAATTTTGATTTAAGACAGATAAAAGAAATAGCTAATAAATTAAATAAGTTAAAATATAAGGTGAATTTTAATAATGATTGTATAAATGAGAATAATATAATTCAAAATATAACGGAGTTAGTAAATGTTAGAAAACAAAAGCTTACAAAAACACAATATGATATTTGTAGTAGTTTAGATGAAATTTAAATAAAGTGTTTAAAAAATAATCAAAATGTTATATAATATTATCCTAAAGAAAGGATGATATTAATGAATTTTCATGAAAATATTAATAAACTTGTTGAATCTTTTAAAGAAACTCAAGAGTATAAAGAATATTTAGATTTAAAAGAAAATTTAAAAAAGAATAATGAAGTATATAACATGTTAAAAGACTTTAAAGAGAAGCAAAATGAAGTACAAATTAGTTATTTAAATGGTAAAGATATTTCTAAAGAAAAACAACAAGAGATGGAAAATTTATATTCTATTGTAATTCAAAATGATGATTGTAGAAAAATTTTAGAATGTGAAATGAAAATAAATATAATATTAGCAGATTTACAAAAATCAATGGGTGAAGCAATAGAAGAGTTGGTAAAGTTTTAGGTGATATTTATGTGGATTAAAGATATAAGATGTTATGATGTTGATATTTATCAGAATGAAGATATTATATATTCTGGCAATATAGATGATTCACCTGCAGAGCTTAAAGAAATAGAAATAGAAGATATGAAAATCGATCATAAAAGAATAAAAATAAAAATTAAATAGTTATGAAATTAATTTATGTAAAATATTATCTTTGTAGTATTGAAAAAAGTAATATTATATGGTATAATTATGTCCAGTAGAAATTATAAAAATTTCTATTGGATTTTTTTGAGGTGTTTTATGAATTATAGAGATGCTTTAAATAAATTTATAGATGATATGAATTATTTAAAAAATGAAGAAGTAGAAGGTATAATCTTTTATGGTAGCTATCATACTCAAACAGCAAATGAGTTTTCAGACATAGATTTAATGATATTGTATGATGATGATTCAGACACAAATCAAATAAAAGGATATAAAAATGTTAATGGAATACAAGTAGAGTATTTTGAAAGAACAATATCAAAAATTTATGAACGTGCAAATTCAGATTATATGAAATGTGAAGATTCATTATTATCAATGATTGGATATGGTGAAGTAATATTTGATAGAAATGGAAAAATTTCAGACTTAGTAGCATATATAAAAGAGAAATATTCCAGACCATTACCATGTTATACAAAACATGAGGCAATATATCAGATTGCAGGAATTCATAAAGCAGTTTTAGCTTTAAATGAATTAAGAATACAAAATGATCCTTATTTTGAAAATTATTATTTTTTAACAGTTGAAAGAATAAGAGATTTTTATCATAAATTAAATGGCTTTTCAAATTTGTCACAAACAAAAATATACAAATTGTATACAAATGAGAGATTACAATTAGCACAACATAAGAAAATTCCTGAAAAGAATTTTATACAACTATTTTTTAATGCAATAGAAGAAGGAACAACAAAAGAACAAAAACTGGAAAGAATAAATGAACTATATAAATATTCTACTAGAAAATATGATTTAAATTTTGATAATTTAAGAATAGATTTGGGTAAAAAAAGATATTAATTTTTTAAAGGAGAGGAAGTAAAATGTTACAATTGCCAAAAAATGAATATAGAATATCTATAACATCAGCATGTAATATGAAATGTGTTTATTGTCATAATGAGGGAAATAAGATAATTAATCAATTATCAAAAGATGATATAGAAAAATTAATAAAAAATTCATATGATTTGGGCTTAGAGCAAGTTAGACTTACTGGAGGAGAACCACTTATTCATAAAGAAATTTATGATATATGTCAGATGCTTGCAGAAAAGTATCATTTAAAAGTTGGAATAAATACTAATATAGTTGAAATAGACAAGTTAATGTATATGATTAAAAAGGGATGGATATATAGAGTTGTAGTTGGATTAGACTATTATGATGCTCCAATATCTAAACAATCACCTGTTGGTATTAGCTCTAAAAAAGCTTTAGAAAATATTTTAAAAGTAAAAGAAACAGGTGTTAATGTTACTATTTCTACTGTATATAATGGTGATTATAATAATTTATATAAATTAGTTGATTGGGCAAAGAAGAATAAAATAAGAATAAAAATTTTAGAAGAAGTGAAAAATGAAGTTGCTGACTCTACTGACATAGAATATTTAAAAATGAAAGATAGAATATTATCAGATTTCAACTTAACTTCTAAATTTGATGAATTATTTAAAGAATATCATGGAGTTGATAGTGATGATTTTATAGCTGTAACATTTTTTCACTCACATTGTAGGATAAGAGAATGTGACGTATGTAAAAAAATGCATTTAAGAGTAACAAGCTCAGGAAAATTAAAACAATGTATTCAATCAGATGAAAATGATATAAAATATTTAGATGGAGATATTAGAAAAAATATATTAACAGCTTTATCGCAGCCGGTTAATTTTGATATAAAACCAGCTAGATATGTAGATACAAAATCTATTTAGTGAGGGTATATGGATATTGAATTAGAAAAATATAATATCAGATTTAAATATAGGGTATCTGGTATAGCAATAAATAATAATAAATTACTATGTGTAAAAATAAATGATAATGATTTTTTTTGCTTACCTGGTGGACATGTTGAGCTAAATGAAGATAGCAAAGAAGCTATTATACGAGAGTTTAAGGAAGAAACAGACATGAATGTAAGTATAAAAAGATTATTATATGTAACAGAAAATTTTTTTTATAGTAAAAGAGTAAAATGTCATGAATTAGGATTATATTATTTATTAGAATTTAAGGATAAAGTAGATTTGAAAGACTATATTAAGAAAGAACAAGATGGTACTTTGCTAGAATTTAAATGGATCTCTATTAATCAATTAGATAAGTTTAAACCAGATTTTCTAAAGCAAGAAATAATAAAAGGATTAACAAATAATATTAAACATTTTGTAATAAAAAATGACAAAATAATACAAAAAGAGTCTTAAAAATTGTAATTTTTAAGATTTTTTTGTTTTTTGAAACAAATTTCATAAATTTTCCGTCTATTATAGTAGATGCAGTTAAAGAAATGGCAATATTGAGTTTGTACATTTTATATTTAGCTCAAATTTTATTAGGTGTAAGTTATTTAAAGAGGGGGAATGTTTATGAAAAAAAAGATTGTTGTTGTTGTGGCAAGTGTTATTGTTCTATTATATTTTACTGTTTTAGTAGGATATAAATTAAAAAATGACAATCTATATGGTGAGGTTAAAGAAAATTCAAATATTAAGGAGCAGACATATGAGATAACAAGTTATATTACAGATGAAATTAAAAATTCAACATATGATTGTGTTACACAGCTTTGCTTAGTAGAAGAATTTACACCAAATAAGTTAGGTGAAGATGCTGATTGTATTGCACTTGCAACTGTTATTTCATTAGATGGGGCTGATCCTGAAGGAAGTTTAATTGGAATGACAGATGGTAAAATGCTTATTAATACTGTTTTAAAAGGAGAATTAGAACAAGGACAAGTTATAGAGTATACAAAACCAGGTGGAATAATGAAAATGTCAGATTGGGAAGAAACTCAACCGGATGCAGCTAATTTAAAGCGTGAATACCTACGTTCTGAGAATAATACAAGTATTGATTTAGATAATACTTACATTAATGTATTGATATCTGGTGATATAGAAATAGAATCTGGAAAGAGCTATTTAGTATATTTAAAAGAAAATTCAGATGAGCAATACGAGGTAATAGGACTTGGAAATGGTTTGAGAGAACTAAATATACAACAAAATAAATCAAGGGTTGCTGTTCAGAATCTAGATATATCTTCATTGGAGATAAAAAATAATGAAACTGGAGAGTTCGAATCATTACAAGAGTATATAGATACTTATATCACTAATGAATAAATTTACTCTAAAATCATTATTGGGATTTAGGAATGAAATACCTAAATCCTATTTTTTATGATATAATTTTCGTGTGAATAAGAAGAGGGGAAAATATGGAAGAGAATTTAATTAAAAGATCAAAAGAAGGAGATAAGGATGCTTTTGCTAAATTAATTGAGTTGTATGAAAGAAAGCTATTTGTTATTGCAAAAAGTAGATTGGATCAAGATGAAGATATAAAAGATGCTGTTCAAGAGACAATATATCAAACATTTAGAAACATAAATACTTTAAGAAATGATGGCTCTTTTAATGGATGGATAACTAGGGTTTTAATAAATAATTGTAATAATATAATGAGAAATAATATGAGAAATTTTTATTCTTATGACGATTTAGAGTGTGATAATTACTTTGAAACTAATGATGAATATATTGAAGTAGATAGTAATATAGATTTATTTAATTTAATAGATTTTTTGTCTAAAGACGAAAAAACAATTGTTATTTTGTATTTTTCTCGTGGATATACTACTGCAGAAATAGGAACGATTTTAAATACTAATGAAAAGACTATTAGAACAAGAATAAGAAGGATAAAGATAAAAATAAAGAATAGATATGGAAAAGATGTATATAAAAGCTAATTAAGAAATATTAATTTTTGATGATACATTATTGTAATAAGTAATTTTAAAGTGAACCTAGTTGGGTTCACTTTCTTTTGCATACATCTATCCATTCAGTAAAATCAGAGTATTTTTCAAGTTCTTCAATAGTAAGTAATATAGCACTATTTGGAGTTCCACATGCAGGATATATTTTTTCAAATCTTTTTAAAGATAAATCTAAAAACACATGTATATTATTTTTTAGATTAAAAGGACAAACTCCTCCTACAGGATATCCAGTTTTTTCTTCGACTTCTTCTAACTTTAACATTTTAGGCTTTACATTGAATTTGTTTTTAAATTTAGCATTATCTATTTTCATATCTCCTGCTGTTACTATTAATATTGTATTATTGTTTACATCAAATGATAAAGTCTTTGCTATATTTTCTGGATTACAGTTTAAAGCTTTAGCAGCAAGTTCTACTGTTGCAGAAGAAGATGAAAAAGTTTTAATTCTAGATTCTAGATTATATTTCTTAAAATATTTTACTAATTCTTCCAATTCTATCACCGACAATATTATAGCATATTTATTGTATATTATCTATACAATAGTCCCACCATTTACGTGTAATATTTGCCCTGTTACATATCTTGATTCATCACTTGCAAGATACAAATATGCTGGTGCAAGCTCAAAGGGTTGACCTGCTCTTTTAAGAGGAGTTTCTGTACCAAATATTTCTACTTCTTCTATGCTAAAAGACGACGGAATAAGAGGTGTCCATATTGGACCGGGAGCAACGGCATTGACGCGAATTTTTTTGTCTGCAAGTGATAGTGCAAGAGATTTTGTAAATACAGTTATTGCTCCTTTTGTAGCTGAGTAGTCTATTAAATTCTTTTTTCCGTCGAAGGCTGTAATTGAAGTTGTATTAATAATACTACTGTTTTCTTTTAAATGTGGTAAAACAGCTTTCGTCAAATAAAAGAAGGTAAAGATATTAGTTTCAAATGTATCTTTTAATTGCTTGCTAGATATATCTAGAATACTGTCTTGAGGATATTGAACTCCACAATTATTTATTAGAATATCTATTTTTCCAAAAGTAGATATAGTTTTATTTACTATTTCTTGGGATAATTTTTCTTCTCTTAAATCTCCAGGAATAAGTAAACACTTTCTACCATGTTTTTCTACACTTTTTTTTGTAAAATTAGCATCTTCGTGTTCGTTTAAATAGTTAATAACAATATCTGCTCCCTCTTTTGCAAATAAAACGCTTATCGCTCTTCCTATTCCACTATCTCCACCAGAAATAATGACTGTTTTATTTTTTAGTTTATCACTTGGAGAATAATTTGGGTTTTCAAATATAGGTAATGGTTCCATTTTATATTCCATTCCAGGCTGAACTGATTGATGTTGGCCTTTGAAAGTAATAGGTATTTTTATGTTTTTATTTTTATATCCAACATATGGTATTGATGGATATGAATTATTCATATTATTCATATACATTCTCCTTTTTAAAATATATATTATAATATATGTTTTTAATTCGTTTTTATGATAATAATATAAATAGATAAAAGTTAAAATTAAATAATATTAATAAATATTTGTGTAAGATGATAATATAGAGTAGTAGAATATGTAATGTAATTAAAAAAATTGAATTAGAGTGAATAAATAAAAACCACCGATTTTACTCGGTGGAAATGATTGTCTAAGCATTCATTTTTTGTGGAATATTTCACCAAAGCAAGGTGAATTCCGTTTTAGAAGGGGGTGGAGAGTCAATTGACTCATACTGCCAGCCGTCACGACCAGTAACCCAAATTGTGTTAGATTTAGCACTTAATGCATATCCGAAAGTTCTTGACCACTGCTTTACCTCTTCTTCAAGAGGAACACCAAAATCAATCTCATACAGAAATCTCCCATTGTTAACACCTTCGTAGAGTGCTTTTTTAATGAGAAGCTTTTGATAGAGAATCAATGATCTTGCAGTGAGGTCTTTGCCCTCAAGAGCTTTCAAAGTGTCTTCTTCATCTTCCGAAAGAGAAAGATGTTTTTTTATTTTCTTTCCCTTTTCGAGGTAGCGATGATTATCTTCGGACATGAACCGTGCTTGTTGAAATTGAATGAGTTCTACGTTCATAATTGATAACATGACAATAACCTTCCTTTCTAATAAGATAAGAATAGCCAACTGCTACAGGACTTTAATATAACATAAAAAAGCTTAAAAATCAATAGAAATGTAAAAAAAAGTATCTAAAAAAGAATAAAAATAGCAAAAACGCAAATTATTTGCGTTTTGGTGTTGACATATAAATGTAATAGTGATAAAATTCTTCTTGTAATTAAACATATTTAAATGTGGTGTAATTACATCCACATGGTGTTTGATTACTTGTTGCAATTGGTTATGGTTTTTCGTAGTAAAGGAGGAAAAATTATGCTTACCACGAAACAGAAACACAAAATTCAGAAACTGATGGACAAGTATTTGTTAGTATCCACTGGATGCACAGAGCCTATTGCAATTGCATATGCAAGTGCTATTGCAAAAGAAGCACTGGGCGAAGAGCCTACCAGATTTGAAGTTGAACTTAGCCCTAATATGGCTAAGAATGCAATGGATGCTGGTGTACCTGGCTCCAACTACGTTGGCGCAGCATTCGTGACTGCAGAGGGTGGCCTGTTTGGAAAGTCTGAGGATGGTTTTGAACTTCTTGGCAATGTTGCAAAAGAGGATCAGGATTATGCCTATGAATTTTCCAAGGATAATGTGTCGGTGAAGATTACCGATTCGCCGAAATCTCTTTTTATCCAGGTCACTGCTTATGGCAAGGAAGATTCTTCGAAGAAGAGCTGTTGTTGCTGTTGTTGTTGCAACATGGCGAGGGTCGTAATCGAAGATGAGCACACAAATGTTGTTCTCATCGAACGGAACGGTGAAGTTATTCACTCTAAGATGAGTGAAGGCGAAGCTGACAGCACCACTGACAGCAAAGCTGAGTATGAAGAAATTACCATGAAGGAAATCTTTGAGTATGCAAATACCACTGATGACCTCTCTATCTTCAAAAAAGCTGTGGAACTCAATACTGCAATTAGTGAGCACGGTAAAGTTACAAACTACGGACTTAATGTAGGAAAGGCTCAGCCTTTCGGTGAAGATACAATCTTCTCCAGGGTTATCTCTACGACCACTTCTGCAATTGATGCAAGAATGGGTGGAGCACCGTTAGCTGTAATGGCGTGCACTGGAAGCGGAAATCAGGGCCTTACTACCACGTTGCCTGTTGTACAGGTGGCAAAAGAAATCGGAGCTTCTGAAGAAAAGATGCTTCGTGCTGTGGCAGTAGCTGACTTGACGGCAATGTACATTAAGAAAGAACTTAATGTTCTTTCTCATTTGTGCGGAGCTGTCATCGCAAGTACTGGAGCAACTACTGGTATCGTATATCTTCTTGGCGGTGATTATAAGCAGGCAGAATATGCGATTCAGAATATGCTTGGTACTGTGTCTGGTATGTTTTGCGACGGTGCAAAAAGCACCTGTGCAATGAAGGTGTGTGCGTGTGTCTCCGCCGGAATGTATGCGGCTGATCTTGCACTTAGTGGCAAGGGGTGCATTACAGACGACGTTGGCATCGTAAGTTCCGACATCAAACAGACTGTTCAGAATTACGCAAAAATTGAGAAAGACTCGGCTGTGGTCATGGACAAGAGCATCTTGGACATCATCGTAAGATGAGACCGTAATCAGTAAATCAAGTAGTCGGCTAGGGGAGAATTAATTCTCCCCTAGTTTTTATTGAATTTTATAATAACAATAAATAAAATATTGACTTTTTTTTTATTATATTATATAATAGTGCATAATATAGAAAAGGAGAGAATTTATATGAAAAAAAATATATTCGTAAACTGCTGTTGTTGTATGAAATAACGCTCGTATCTGAATGTAGGTATGAGTGTCTAATTTCGTGCCTACAGTAAAGAGAATATATTTTTTAATTAAATATATGAACTATGTAGGCAACTACATAGTTTTTTTGTAGTTATTTTTAGTAATGAAGGAGTAATAGTAATGGAAATTAATAAAGTGAGTTTAATAAAAGTATCTACTAATGAAAAAAAGGAATTAAAAATAAAAGAAAAAGGTTTCTTTTATGGAATAAAACAATTATATTTAGATGCTAAAAATATAAAAGAAAAAGATCCAGCAGTTAAAAGTTTATTAGAAGTTATTTTACTATATCAAGGATTTCATATATTAATATATTATAGAATAGGTAATTTTCTATATAGACATAATAGATTCTTTTTAGCTAGATTGGTTTCACAACTTGGAAGATTTTTTACAGGTATAGAAATTCATCCTGGTGCAAAAATTGGTAAAAGATTATTTATAGATCATGGTATGGGAGTTGTTATAGGTGAAACAGCTATTGTAGGAGATGATTGTACAATTTATCATCAAGTTACTCTTGGAGGAACTGGTAAAGATAAGGTTAAAAGACATCCAACTATTGGAAATAATGTTCTAATAGGTGCAGGTGCAAAGATTTTAGGACCAATAACAATAGGAAATAATGTAAAAATAGGAGCTGGTGCAGTAGTGCTTAAAAATCTTGAAGATGATGTGACTGCTGTAGGTGTACCTACAGATAGAATAATAAAAAGATAAGGAGGAATAAAAATGAAGGTATATCAAAATTTAATTGAATTGGTTGGAAATACACCAATGCTAAGACTTAATAATATGGAAAAAACAAATAATTTAACAGGAGAAATTTATGCAAAACTAGAAAAGTATAATCCTGCTGGAAGTGTAAAAGATAGAGCAGCACTTGAAATTATAGAAGATGCTGAAAGAAAAGGAATTTTAAAACCTGGAGCAACAATAATAGAACCTACAAGTGGTAATACAGGAATTGGTCTTGCTTTTATTGCAAGATTAAAGGGATATAAAGTTATTTTAACAATGCCTTCAAGTATGAGTGAAGAGAGAATTAAAGTATTAAAGGCATATGGCGCAGAGGTCGTTTTAACTGATGCAGCACTTGGAATGCAAGGTTCTTTAGATAAAGCGGACGAAATACTTAAACAAACTCCTGGAGCTATTATTGCTGGGCAATTTACAAATCCTGCAAACGTTAATGCTCATTATAAGACAACAGGACCTGAAATTTGGGAAGATATGGATGGAAATATAGATGTATTTATCGCATCTGTAGGAACTGGAGGTACTTTGACTGGAATTGCAAAATATTTAAAAGAAAAAAATAAAGATATAAAAATAGTGGCAGTAGAGCCTGCTGAATCTCCATTGATTTCTAAGGGTATAGCTGGACAACACGGAATACAAGGAATAGGAGCTAATTTTATACCAGAGATATTAGATAGAAATATAATAGATGAGGTATATACAGTTACAACTGACGAAGCTTACCAATCTTCACGAGAAGTGGCACAAAAAGAGGGATTATTAGTAGGAATTTCTTCTGGTTCTGTTATTGATGCAGCTAAACATTATGCTAAAAATAATAAAAAAGTTGTAATTATATTGCCAGACTCTGGAGAAAGATATTTATCTACAGAGTTATATAAATAAAAAATTTACATAAAACTGTTGAAATATGTAAACTATTATGCTATAATTATGACGTAGTTTTTAGTATGAGTCACTAAAAAATTTTGAAGTGATGTTAAATTCAAAACTTTTTTTGACAAGTACTGATATTGCAACTTTATTAACAGTAAAGGAGGAAAACCACAATGAAAATTTACAATTCAATGACTGGTAAGAAAGAGGAATTCATTCCTATCGAGCCAAACAAAGTCAAAATGTACGCTTGTGGTATCACAGTCTATGACTTGAGCCACATTGGTCATGCAAGGCAAGCAATTGCCTATGCAATGGTTGCGGATTACCTTCGTTACAGAGGGTATGATGTAACTTATGTTCGCAACTATACAGACGTAGATGATAAAATCATCAACAGTGCAAACAAGCTTGGCAAGGATGCACTTGAATTTTCAAGAGAGCAAATTGCTGAAACTGAGCTTGACATGAGAAATCTGCATGTTACTGATGCAGACATTAAACCAAAAGCATCTGAAAACATTGATAACATCATCCGTCTCGTACAGGGACTCATTGAATTGGGGCATGCATATGCTACCGATAAAGGTGATGTGTATTTCAGTGTAAGAAGCTTTCCTGAGTACGGTAAACTTTCTAAACGTCGTATTGACGAACTGTTAAACGGTGTAAGAAAGGATGTCGAGGAAGGTAAACATGATCCGTTGGATTTTGCACTTTGGAAATCGGCAAAACCCGGCGAAATTTCTTGGGAGTCACCTTGGGGACTTGGAAGACCTGGTTGGCACATTGAGTGCTCTGCTATGGTTCTTAACAACTTGGGCGAAACCATCGATATTCATGGCGGTGGAAAGGACTTAGTATTTCCTCATCATGAAAATGAGATCGCACAGAGCGAAGCTTATACTGGCAAGCAGTTTGCTAGATATTGGTCGCATTGCGGACTTATCAAAATCAATGGTGAGAAAATGAGTAAGTCGCTTGGTAATTCGCTTACAATCAGGGATGCTTTGAAGATGTATAACTACGAAGTTATCAAGTATGTTATGTTTTCTAAGCATTACACATCTGACATGGATCTGCTTGATAAAGACTTTTCACTTGCTGAAAAGCACATGTATTATTTTTACAATGTGATAAAAGCAATTGAGAACTTTGTCTCTCAGTATGGCGGTAGCGTTGACAGCGAATCTGTTGATGGCGACATTTCCGGAAACATCATTCCTAAATTTATTGAGGTTATGGATGATGATTTCAATACTTCTGCGGCGATTTCTGAGTTGTATGGTATTTTCAAATATGCTAACAATCTCATGAAAACAGCTAAGAAGGCAAATAGGGTTAAAGTTGCCAACACAGTCGCTAAAATCCTTGCTAATGTTAAGGAGGTATACGGTATCTTAGGTCTTTTCACACAGAATCCAGACGACTTCATTTCGCAGATGAAGGATAAGTACTTGCAAAAAACTTCTGTTGACGTTTCCTATATAGAAGAGCAGATTGCTTTAAGAGCAGAAGCTAAGAAAGAGAAAGACTTTCAGAAGGCTGATGCTATTAGGGCAGAGCTTGATAAAAAGGGAATTATTCTTAGTGATACCAGAGATGGTGTTGTTTGGGATTTTAAAGCGTTATATAACGCTTAAAAGTTAGCAGAAAGGCAGGCGGGAGAAATTTTGCTCCCGCCTGTTTTTTGTATATTAATTGTTATTTGATGTAATCAAAATAATAAAAAAGACATACATTATACTAGGTGATATTTTGAAAAAGTACAAATTAATTTTTTTCATTTTTTTAATAATTTTAATTATATTACTTAGTATAATATTTTTAAATAAAAGCTCAGAAACAATAGCTACAAATTCTACACCTATAACATCTCATGTGGTAGTAATAGATGCGGGGCATGGGCTTCCAGATGAAGGTGCAGTTGGAGTTTATGGTACGACAGAGGAAGCAATAAATTTAAAAATTGCATTAAAACTTCAAAAACTTATTGAGCAAAGTGGGGGAGTAGTATATCTTACTCGAAGCGATGAAAATGGAATATATTCTTCTGATGCTACAACTTTAAAAGAAAAAAAGGTAAGTGATATAAAAAATAGAGTATTGATAGGAAATGATGAAGATGTAGATGCTTTTATCTCTATTCATCTTAATAAGTACCCATCAAATGTATATAGTGGTTGGCAGACTTTTTATCAAGAAGGAAATGAAGAAAGTATAAGACTTGCAAAAAATATACAAGATTCGTTAAACAATACTATTTCCACCCCTAATAATAGAGTACCATTGGTATTAAAAGGTATTTATATTATGGATCATGTAGAAAATGCAACTGTAACTGTAGAATGTGGCTTTTTATCTAATGAAGAAGAAGCAAAAAAACTAGAGCAAGAAGATTATCAAGAAAAGTTAGCTTGGGGGATATATATAGGATTACAAGAATTTTTTAAATAAAAAAAGAGCTTGAAAACAACAAGCTCAAAAATTTTTTAAATAATTATTCAGTAAATCATTAAGATTATTAGAGTATGCATAATCTAGTAAATTTTTAAATTCTGGATAATTAATATATTTTTCTACATCATAATTATAAAATACATCAGGAGCGGATTTAGCACCATTTTTTAATATGTTTTGTACTTTAGTGTTTTTAAAAATTGGACTTTTAGATTTTTGATCAAGTTTAATATATCCTTGATCTGCATATAATTTCATTTGCAAATCAAAATCTAATTTATCACATAAATAAGCAAATTTTGCTTCTTTAGTCTGTTTTAAATTAAATTCATCAGTAAGTTCAATATATTCTTGTTCTTTTTTTAAACCATCAAGAATGTCAAGTACAGCTTTTTTACCCATTTGAAGTTTTTCTTCATTGCTTATATTATCAAAGGGAGTGATATCTCCTATAATTATTTCTTCGAGTTCATGAATAACAAGCATTTCTACTACTTTTTTTATATCTATATCTAGTTTATATTCTGAATCGATAGCAATTGCTAATATACATGTATCATATACATGTTCTGCTATACTTTCTCTTCTTTTGGCAGTAACATTCCAATATATTGAGCCTTGACGTATTTTATTTTTTAAAGTAGTTGCAAGTAAGTAAAATCTTAATATAGTATCACTTTTATTATTAATCATAATAAACACCTCTTTTCAAATTTTTTAAAAGAAAAATATTTAAATGTAGAGTAATTATAACACAGTATTTATGCATATTCAATATGACAATACACACTATTTTGTTTATTTACTTTTAATAAAGTTATGATATAATATATATGTCGAAAAAGATATAAATTGAGGTGAAATAGATATGAATAAAACATTACATGTTGGTCTAGATGTTGGATCAACAACGGTAAAAATTGTAGTAATGAACGATAAATTAGAGAATTTATATACAAGTTATACTAGACACCATTCAGATACTAAAAATACTATATATGAAGTACTAAAAAAACTAATAAAAGATTTTCCAAATAGTACCTATACTATGTCTTTGACAGGGTCTGGTGCACTTGAAATATCTAAAGTTTTAGGTATACCTTTTATTCAAGAGGTAATTGCTTGTAAAAGAGCAGTAGAAAAGTATATTCCACAAACTGATGTAGTAATAGAGCTTGGTGGAGAAGATGCAAAAATAATTTATTTTGATAAATTTATAGAGCAAAGAATGAACGGAACATGTGCAGGAGGAACAGGTGCTTTTCTAGATCAAATGGCGTCTTTACTAAACACTGATACACAAGGATTAAATGAGTTATCTAAGGGACATGAAATTATATATCCTATTGCATCAAGATGTGGTGTGTTTGCAAAAACTGATGTACAACCTTTAATAAATGAAGGAGCAAGAAAAGAAGATATTGCTACCTCTATTTTTCAGGCCGTAGTAAACCAGACAATAAGTGGACTTGCATGTGGTAGACCAATTAAAGGAAAAGTTGCTTTTTTAGGTGGACCATTAAATTATTTACCAGAACTTAGAAAAAGGTTTATTGAAACTTTAAAACTAAAAGATGATGAAGTTATTGTACCAGATGAAGCACATTTGCTAGTTGCAAAAGGAGCAGCACTTGCATCTTTAGATACAGAGAAAATAACAACTAGACAACTACAAGAAAAATTAGAAGAGTTTAAAGATGCAAAATATACAGAGACAAAGCCTTTAGAACCATTATTTAAAAATGAGCAAGAATATGATGAATTTAAAAAACGTCATGAAAAAGATAAGGTAAAAAGAGGAAAACTAGAAGATACAAAAGGAGATATATTTGTAGGAATAGATGCAGGATCTACAACTACAAAATTAGTTGCTATAGATAAAGATGGAGCATTACTTTACTCGCTTTATGGAAGTAATAGGGGAAATCCATTAACAAGTGTAATATCCATGGTTAAAAAATTATATTCAAATATTCCAGATGGAGCTATTTTAAGATATGTTGGCGTTACAGGGTATGGTGAAAAGCTAATACAAACAGCATTAAATATAGATCTTAGTGAAATTGAAACAATAGCACATTATACTGCAGCTAAAGAGTTTATGCCAAAGGTAAGTAGCATTATAGATATAGGCGGACAAGATATGAAATACATTAAGGTAAAAAATGATGCTATAGATAATATTATGCTAAACGAAGCTTGTTCATCTGGATGTGGATCATTTATTGAAACTTTTGCTAAAAGTTTAGGCGTAAGCATAGAAGAATTCGTAAATGAAGCTATAAAATCTCAAGCACCTGTGGATCTAGGATCTAGATGTACTGTATTTATGAATTCTAGAATAAAACAAGCTCAAAAAGAAGGAGCAACTGTTGGAGATATATCTAGTGGGCTTTCATATTCGGTTGTAAAAAATGCTATTCAAAAAGTTATGAAAATACGTGATGTAAGAAAGCTTGGTAAAAATATAGTTGTTCAAGGTGGTACTTTTTATAACGATGCAGTACTACGTAGCTTTGAAAAAATAACAGGAAGAGATGTAATAAGACCAGATATTGCAGGACTTATGGGTGCATATGGAGTAGCATTACTTGCTAAAGAGCAATTTATAGCAAATGAGGATGATTATTATAAATCTACTATGCTAAAACCAGATGAGATAGATAAATTAGATATTAAAATTACTCATGCAAGATGTGGAAAATGTGAAAATAATTGTAGATTAACAATAAATAAATTTGGTAATGGTAAAATATTTGTATCAGGTAATAGATGTGAAAAAGGTGCTGGAAATACAAATGTTCAAAATGATTTACCTAATATGTATAAATATAAAAATGAAAGATTATTTTCATACAAGCCATTGTCACAAGAAGATGCTAAAAGAGGAACAATAGGAATTCCTAGAGTTTTAAATATGTATGAAGATTATCCATTTTGGTTTACTTTCTTTACTAATCTTGGATTTAGGGTAATAATTTCTGAAAAGAGTAATAGAAAAACATATGAAAAAGGTATGGAATCTATGCCATCTGAGTCTGTATGCTATCCTGCAAAGCTTGCACATGGACATATTATGAGCTTAATAAATAAAGGGATAAAAACTATTTTTTATCCATGTATTTCTAATTCTCGTAAAGAGTTTGAAGGTGCAGATAACTCATATAATTGTCCAATAGTAGCGTCTTATTCAGAAGTAATAAAAAATAATGTAGAAGAACTTAAAGATGTAAAATATATTAATCCGTTTTTACCTTTCGATCCAAAGAGATTAACAGAAGTTGTAATGGAACTTCCTGAATTTAAAGAATACCATTTTAAAAAATCTGAAGTGTTAAAAGCAGCTAAAGAGGCAGAAAATGAATATCAAAGATTTAGAGATGATGTGCATAAAAAAGGTCAGGAGATTGTAGATTATATAAAAGAAAACAATTTAAGGGGTATTGTACTTGCTGGACGTCCTTATCATGTTGATCCAGAAATAAACCATGGTATAGATACATTAATAACAAGCCTTGGACTTTGTGTATTATCTGAAGATAGTGTATCAGATAAAGCCCAAGTTAGAAGACCAATAAGAGTTGTAGATCAGTGGGTATATCATTCAAGATTATATGCTGCAGCTGAATATGTTGGAAGACATGATTTTCTTGAAATGATACAACTAAATTCATTTGGATGTGGCGTTGACGCTGTAACAACAGACGAGGTAGAAGAAATATTAACAAGTTATAATAATATGTATACATTAATAAAAATAGACGAAATAAATAATTTAGGTGCTGTAAGAATACGTGTAAGATCATTACTTGCTAGTATGAATAAAAGAATGCAACAAAAGAAAATGGAAGATGCTAATCCTAAAATACAAGAAAATCAAGAACAAGATTTAGGAAATTATGAAATAGATAAAGTAAAATTTACTAAAGAAATGAAAGAAGAAGGATATACTATTTTAGTACCACAAATGGCACCAATACATTTTGAGTTATTACTTGCAGCAATGAAAGCAGAGGGGTATAATGTTGAGCTTTTAAGAGAGTGTACAGAGCATACAATAGAGACAGGACTAAAATATGTAAATAATGATGCATGTTATCCTTCTATTATAACAACAGGCCAAATGATTGAGGCATTAGACTCTGGTAAATATGATTTAAATAAAACAGCACTTATAATGTCACAAACAGGTGGAGGATGTAGAGCAACTAACTATATTGGATTTATTAGAAAAGCATTAAAAGATGCTGGATACTCTAATATACCTATTATTTCATTTAATGTGAAAGGAATGGAAAAATCTAGTGGATTTAAAATTACTCCATCTCTTGCAGTAAAGTTAATAAAAGCTGTTGTATATGGAGATCTTTTACAAAAAATGCTACTTAAAAATAGAGCATATGAAGTGAAAAAAGGAGAATCAGAAAAAGTATATAATAAATGGCTTGAAAAAGGAAAAGAAATAATAGCAAATGGTGATATGAAAGAATTTAAGCAAGGAATTTACCAAATGGTAGATGATTTTGAAAATATTCAAATAAATAAAAAGCAGGTAAAACCTAGAGTAGGTGTTGTAGGTGAAATATTAATTAAATATCATCCATTTGGAAATAATTACGTTATAGATGTATTAGAAAATGAGGGTGCAGAAGTAGTAATGCCAGATTTTATGGGATTTGTAAAATATATGGCAACACATAGTATAACAAATAATAAGCTGCTTAAAAAAGATAAGATAGCTTCAAAGATTTGTAAATTAGCTATTAATTTAATAGATGGATTTGAAAAAGATGCAAAACAAGCACTTGCAAAATCTAAAAAAGGATATTTACCGCCATGTGATATATGGGAGCTTGAAGAAAAAGTACAAAATGTATTATCTATTGGAAATCAAACAGGTGAAGGATGGTTTTTAACAGCTGAAATGATTGAATATATAGAAAATGATATACCAAATATAGTATGTGTACAACCTTTTGCTTGTCTTCCAAATCATGTTGTTGGAAAAGGTGTTATAAAAACAATAAGAAGAAAATTCCCACAAGCAAATATTTCTCCTGTAGATTATGATCCAGGAGCAAGTCAAACAAATCAGATAAACAGAATAAAACTACTTATTACTGTTGCTAAAGATAATTTAAAGATAAAAGAAAATGTTTCTAAATATAGAGTTAGAAATAAAAAAATGAAAGTGAAAAAGTAGAATATGAGACTGTTTGTTTTTTCAAACAGTCTCATAATTTATATAAAATATATGGAATAAAAATATTGTAGATGATATAATTTAATATATCACAATTTCAATTATAATATAAAAATGTGAAGATAGTGGGTGGTATTATGGATTCAGAAACATATGTGATATTATCAATTATAGTAGTTGTATTATGGTTTGTAATAGGATTAATAGTTATTGTTGAAAAAATGAAAAAAAAGCTTTCTAATTTGGGTTTTCAATTTAGATGTGTTTGTGATGATTGCAAGGAAACTTTTACTTTTTCCTATGGATTTATAAAAAAACATTATTTTAGAAAGTCAAAAGAAAAAGTTGAAAAGAGAATAGAATATTATTATTCCGGAAAATATACTACGGAAGAATGCATTGTATTTTATCCAAAATATAAAAAATATGCAAAAGAAATAGTTTGTCCAAAGTGCAACAAGAAAGGTATGGTTAGAGTTGAAAATTTGGATGAATGGACAAAGTTGGCATCTCCGTATTCAAAAAGACTTTCTTATATTTATACTATGATTTTATTATTTTCAACATTTGTAGTTGTGGTATTACTTAAATTATTAGAGCCATATATTGTTTAAATGTAAAAATTAATTAATAATTTTTATTTATATTTTGCATGTTATAATATATTTTTATTTAGTAGTTTCGATACTTAATATTTAATTTTTTACTATCAAAAATAAAAACATAGTATTTATATAAAAATCACTATGTTTTATAGAAAAATATGGTGACCTTGGGCGGATTTGAACCGCCGACTTCTTCCTTAGGAGGGAAGCACTCTATCCAACTGAGTTACAAAGTCTTTTTTAAAATCTTCTATTATTATATCATTTTTAAAATAAATTTCAAGTATGCTTTATTTTATATCAAATATACTGTATAATAATTATGGTGGATAATGTGGATAAATATATGATTGAAGCTTTTAAAGAGGCAAAAAAAGCTTATAAAAAAAAAGAAGTACCAGTTGGCGCAATTATTGTAAAAGAAGATAAGATAATTTCAAGAGCATATAATTTACGTGAAACTAAAAAAAATGCTTTAGCACATGCAGAGATTTTATGTATAAATAAAGCATGTAAAAAATTAAAGGCATGGAGACTTGAAGGATGTAAAATGTATGTTACTTTATATCCATGTCAAATGTGTTTAGGAGCGATAAAACAGGCTAGAATTGAGAAGGTATATTTTGGAGCTTTAGATAATAATTCAACACAATATGATAAAAAATTGTTAGTTAATATGGAGTATAAAGAATGCTCTAAAATATTAAGTGATTTTTTTAAAGACTTAAGAAAGTGAAAACTTGAATTATATGAATATTTGTTGTATAATATATTATGTTATTGCATCTGTAGCTCAACTGGATAGAGTATTCGGCTACGAACCGAACGGTTGGGGGTTCGAGTCCCTTCAGATGCACCAATATTAAAGCTATAAAGTATGATATATTATACTTTATAGCTTTTATTTTTTATAAAGATGTTTATTATTAAAAAAGTAAATATGTGTAATATTAAAACATAGGAGGAAGAGTATATGAAAATAAGAAAAATAATGTATTTTATATTTATCAGTATTAGTTTAACTTTAAATTCTACATATATATTTGCTGTTAGAGGACTTACAAGTCAAGAAGTACATAATATGGAAATATCAGATATATCTGGATCTATTAAAGTATTTGTTTTTATGCTTGTTTTTGCATATATTTTATTTGCTATATGGTATATGAATACTTCCAAAAAAGATAAAGAAGAAAAAGTTAGAAAAATAAAAATTTATTTAATAGTATTGATTATAATTAGTATAATTTTATGGTTATGCTCTGAATATGTAAATACATTAAAAATTATATAAAGGAGCGAATATGAATAAAAAAAGTATTGGACTAGATATTATAATTTTTATTTTAATAGTAATTTTAATTATTGTATTTACTATTTATTTAAAAAATATTATATATGATAAAAAATATATTGAGAAAGTTAATTCTATAACTTCAGATTCTGTTGAAATAGAGAGAAAATGGATAATAGATAAGGAAAAAATTCCATATGATTTAACTAATTCGCAAATTTCAATGATTGAGCAAACATATATATGTTTTTCTCCAGAAATAAGAGTTAGAAGAATAAATAATGGAGAAGAATACACTTTTACAGTAAAAACTAATATGACATCAGATGGAATGATAAGAGACGAGATGGAGATAAATATTACTAAAGAAGAATATGAAAATTTGATAAAAAAGAGAGAAGGAAATACTATTTTAAAAACAAGATATCAATTTTTAGATGGAGATGATTTGTTAGCAATTGATATATTTTCTGGAGAGTTAGAAGGCCTAGCTTATTTAGAAATAGAATTTGAATCAGAAGAAGAAGCTAATAATTTTAAATCTTATGATTGGGTTATAAAAGATGTTACAGATGATGAAAATTATAAGAATGGACATCTTGCAAGATATGGAATACCTAATAGTTTTTATGAGTATATTAAATAAATATAGCTATTATGTTTAAGAATAAGTAAAATTAATTTTGATTAAAATAGGAGATGTATAGTATGAATAAATATATGGAAATAGCAAATGAAAATGCAAAAGAAGGAATTATAAACAATGAAGGAGGACCTTTCGGTGCAGTTATTGTAGATAAAGATGGAGAAGTAATATCTACAGGAAATAATCAAGTGCTTAAAAATAATGATCCTACTGCACATGCAGAAATTCAAGCTATAAGAAATGCATGTAAAAAATTAAATACATATGATTTATCTGGATATATTTTATATACAAGTTGTGAACCATGTCCTATGTGTTTTTGTGCTATTGTATGGGCAAATATAAAAAAAGTATATTATGGTGCAACAAGAAAAGATGCTGCTAAAATAGGATTTAGAGATGATGCATTATATAATTATCTTAAGGGTAAAAATTCATTAGATATTAATTTAACGCAAATAGATCATGAAGAATGTAGTAAGCTTTTTGAAAAATATAAAGAAAATAATGGGATAATATATTAATAAACTAAAATGTATAAAAGAAAGTGAGTATATATGAAATTAATAAAAATTCCTGAAGATAGGTATTACGATTATAAAATTCAAGCAATGTTTGATTGTTATAAATGGGATCCACAATTTTGTGATAATAATACTTTGTCTAAATATGTTTTAATATTGAGTAAAGAGGAAAATGAGGAGTTAGTAAAATTAACTCAAAACTTGGATAAAGAAACTATAATAGCAGAAGAATATTTAAACAAAAATATAAAAATTGCAAAAAAACTATCACTTCCTAAGAAAATTTTAGAGCAAATTCCTAGCATGCAAAATTATGATAAAACTCAAAATATTAGACTTATGAGATATGATTTTCATCCGAGTATAAATGGAAATTGGGTTGTAACTGAAGTAAATAGTGATTGCCCTGGAGGTTTTGCGGAAAGTTCATTATTACCTAATGTAGCACGTGAATTTATTGATATTCCTAATTTAGAATATAATTCATTTGGTGAAAGAATGGTAGAGGTTATCAATAAAAAATTAAATAAAAAAGGTACAATTATGATGATACATTGTACATGTTTTAGTGACGATAGACAAGTTATGCAATATATGGGAGATAGGTTGAAAAAAGAAGGATATAATATTATATATGGTGCAGCAGATCATATTAATTTTAAAAATAAAAAAGCATATTGTATATTAGAAAATAACCAGACAAGTATAGATTTAATTTTTAGGTTTACTCCTCTAGAATGGCTTATACAAATGAATCCACGTAGATGGGATGGATATTTTAGTAGTTTAACAAAATCTTGCAATCATCCTATTAGTATATATGCTCAAAGTAAAAGATTTCCGTTTGTTTGGGATGATTTGGAAAAAGCTGGTATTGATATGAAAACTTGGAGAAGCTTATTACCAGAAACATTTGAAGTAAAAAATACGACATTAAAAGATGGATACATATATAAACCAGTTTATGGTAGAGTAGGAGAAAAAATTTCAATAAAAGAAGCTTGTAAAGATGATGAATATGAGAAAATATTAAAAGATGTAAAAAAACATCCAAAACAATATTTGATGCAGAAAAAATTTGAAAGTAATCCTTTAAAAACTGAAGACGGTAAACAATATCATATATGTATTGGTTCTTACACAATAGAGGGAGAGCACGCTGGATATTATGCACGAATGAGTCAATATCCAAGAATTGATTCTTATGCAGAAGATATACCAGTTTTAATTGAAAAATAGAGGATGATAATATGAACGGAAAAGATATTTTTAAAATATATGCACCTAATGGAGCAAAGTGGATAGATTGGGTAAGACCAGTACCATTTGTTGCAATTGATATTTATAATAGAAAACCTATTAGTGATTGGTGTGATAGAAAAATAGTGTTTATAAAGAAATATCAACAAGATAGTGCTATATTTGTGGATTTACCTGGTAAAGAGAGTATAGAGTTTGGAATTGCTTTATCTTATTTAGGATATAGACCAATCCCCGTTTTTAATGGCACTGATGAACAACAAGGATGTATTGCTACTAATAACACTTATTTAATAGAAAGTTGTCTAATAAATGGTAGTGAAATACTAAAAAATATTAATCTAAAAAACGATGCAAATCCAGCTTTTTTATTAGATAGTTACAGAATAAATAGATATAGATCAAAAGAATCAATTTTTGATAATAGTTGGGACTTATATAAACAAGATGTTCCGTCTGCTGAATATTTCAAACAAAATAATATAGATAAAATAATAGTTATAGGTGATACTATTAACCAGGATATAAAAAAGATTTTATTAAATTTTCAAAGTAAGGGAATTGAAATTTATATAACAGATGGATATGCATGTCCTAAAAGAATTATTTTAAAGAAAACAATAAAAGAAAAATTTGAAAAGGAAGAGATATAAATAATGATTGAATTTAATAATAGAATAGTACAATTTGGGTTTGGAGCAGTAGGAAAGAGTTTTTTTGAAAAAGTATCTAAAGAAATAAAGTTTGATAAAGAAAAATATTATGTTATTTCTATGGATAAACTTGAATATGCTTTTTTTCTTGAAATGGGAGGAAATATTGGAAATTTTATTGTAGCTGAGATTAATAGAGAAAATTTTAAAAATATATTTAGTAAATATTTGAGTGAAGGAGATTTGCTGATCGATTTTGCAGATAGTGTTGGTACAAGAGATTTTATAGAATGGTGTGCCAACAAAAATGTAATGTATTTAAATACAGGAGAAACAGATTGGAGCGATAATTGGTATAATATTTTTGAGGAAAATATAAAGAAAAATGAATTACGTAATTTATTAAGGAAAGAAAATAATGTAAATAAATATCCAATTGTAATCCATCATGGAAATAATCCTGGATTAGTTTCTCATTTTGTAAAAGCAGGACTTGAATATATTGTAAAAAATCAATTTAAGAATAATCAAAAATATAATATGTTATTGAAGGAACATAAATTTAATGAGCTTGCCAGAGAACTTGATTTAAAGGAAATTCATGTAAATGATAACGATTATCAAGAGGTTAAAGATAAGTTTGAAAAGGATAAGTTATATAGTACATGGTCAGTTGATTCATTTTTTTTCGAAATGTTGAGTGAAGCAACCGCAAATATTGGAACTGATGAAATAATAAATGATAAGGAAGAAATTAAAAAAATAGATTTTAAAAATGGCTTTTTAGAATTTAAAGATATTGCAATTAATAAAGTGGGAAAAACATATTATCCAAATGGATATTTTGAAGGTTTTTTAGTACCGCACGAAGAGACAATTACTATTGCTAAATCTCTTGAAGTAAAAAAAGAAGATAAAGTTATATATAGACCAACAGTTATATTTTTATATTCTCCTTGTGATTTTGCAATAAAATATTTAAAAGAAGCTAAAGTAAATGATTATTTACATACAGATATAAATAAGCCTCAAGATGATAATGTCTCAATTATAAGAGGATATAAATATCCTGAAAGAGCTGAAATTATTTATAAGGAAAATATAAAGCATGGTACAGAGTATGTAGGAGTATTGTTATTGGGAAATAAATTTAGACCAGTATGGGTAGGAAATAGGATAAAGAAAAGTTTTTTATATAAGGATAAAAAATCCTCTTTTTGGCAAACACCAACAATAACTCCTGTATCCATGTCAGCTTTATCTGCTACTTGTTGGATGATAAAGCACAAGGATAAAGGCGGAATATATTTTCCTGATGATATTGATGATTATAAAGAAATAATTAGTTTTGCAGAAAAATATATTTCAAAAACAATTTACAAAACAATAAGTAAAAAGAAAATAGAGAGTAGTCTTAATATAAAATTAGATTCACTGAAATTGGAAGATGTATTATTAAAATAAAAAAGAGTATATAATGAAGTTTCTTCATTAATACTCTTTTTTGTTTGACTTTAGATTATATTAATGGCCACCGCCACCGCCGCCACCTCCGCGGCCACCGCCTCCATAACCATGACCTCTAAATCCACCACCTCTTGAAAAAGTATGAATTGAACGACCTAAAGCTCTGGAAGTTCTATGAAAGTTGTGTGAGTGAATATAAAAATTGTGATTTAATATTGGACTATTATCAATATTTAACTCTACTGCATTTATTTTTATGGCTTTAATAACTTTTTCTGAAATACCAAAGGCAGTTGCATAAATTAAGTATTTTTCCCATAAAGGTAATTCATGAATTTCTCTTTCTTTGATTAATGTATCACTTTTTAAGAAGTTATATAGACCATACCACTTTGCTTGTTCATTAGCACCAAATTGTGTAAGTAAAAGTAAATTACTTGATTTTATATTTAGGTAAAAATATTTCCATAAGCAAGCAACACCTAAAATAGTATAAGCTCCGAAGCATAAAGCTAAAGGTGTAAAATACGAAATACAATTTACAACAACTAGTAAAAACAATCCTAAGCGTAAACTTGATTTTGCCATTTTTTCAAGCTCTTTTTTTGGTTTATCATATTCTGCAGTCTGAAAGTATCCTTTAATTACACCATTTTCCAGAACTGGTTTCTTTTCAATATCTTTTATAAATGAATTTGTATATTCATAGTCTGAATTTATACATTCTTGTAATTGACTTATTGTAATTGAATTATTTTTAGTCTTAGAATGTCTTTCTAATAGTTCTAAGTAAAGTCTTTCAGATGTTGTAAGTGCTTCTACTTTTTCTCCAGTATTTTCATTTATAGAGGTATAAATAGGCTCTGGTGAATAATCTGGAGAGTCATTAAAAGTAGGAATAAAAGATTCAGTGCGTATAGGCTCTAAAGATATTACGGTATTAGAATTTGTCCAGTCTTTATTTGCATCTAGTTTAGTTAATTTAATATAGTTCTTCCTTACTAAACTAAGTAAAATTGCCGCATATTCTTCTTTTTTTTCTTTGTTTTCATCAAAAGGATCTTTCATAAAAACTAATTCTGATGCAAAAATTGGATCTAAATCACTTGGTATTTCTCTAAAGTAGTCAAAGTCTATTTCTGGCTCATAAAAAGTGTATTTTTCTTTCATTTTTTTGTACTTTCTTATACCGCTAATAACAAGTATACCAGATCCAAGTATAGAAATTACAAGTAATACTATCTTATATGTTTTATATCTTTCATTTCTAGTCTCATAGTACTCATTTTCTGCAATACATTCATCTAAAACATTTTGACCAGAATACATATTAGTAGGAGCATTTTGCGTAAAGATACGTTTGTCATCACCATAAGCAAGTAAACAAAATTCTAAATATTCACTGTAACGATCAAATTTTAAATCTGACTTATCTAAATCAATTGAGAATGTGTGATATCCAGGATTTATAGTGTCAGATTCACTGTAAGGCAATCTACTATTAGATGTACCAAATGTATATGCATAGTATGTAGAAGGCATTATTTCATTTGGTATAAGAATTTGAGCTTTATAAGAATTTAGTTTTGTAATAGTATTTCCAGAATACATAGATAAATATAATTCAGAGCAATCTTTATACCTTAATGATGCATTATTCATTGAATATACAATTTTAAATGTTAATTTATCTCTGTATGTCCAAGGAATATATATTAATAACGATTCATCATTATCAGGATATGTTCCTGAGCCATCACTATGGTGCCAATACATAGTAGAGCTTTCTGTATAGTCATAATCTTCCCAATACATTTCATCAGTCTCAGTATAAGGTATTTCTTGACCGTTATCTAAAATTTGTGATACTGATTCAACGTCATAGGTTATTCTTAGACCATCAACATAATCTTCAGGAAGTTCCCTCCATAATTCTTTATATGTATTAGATGGTGAATCTGCGTGAACATCAAATGTTAGATATTCAGTAATTTCAACACTAGCACTTCCATCAGGATCATCATATAGTACAGCAGTATAGTTAACATCTGTTAAATTACAATAATCATTTGGATTTAAATTAAGATCACCATTATCTATCGCTTCACTTACTATTGCCATTAACATAAAAGAAAAAAATACTACAAATGGGGAAAAGAATAAAAATAAAAGTAGTAAATTTAATAGAAAATTTTTTAATTTTTTTAAAAAGTATTTTAAATATTTCATCCTATCACCTAAAAAAATAATATATATAAATTATATATAATAATTACTTTTTTGTAAATAAAATTATTTAAAGTTAATATTTTAATAGTTATTTATTATAATAAAATATAAATAGTTAATTAAGGAAAATAAATTATTGATTTTTTTAAGAATTTAATGTAATATAGATGTAAACATGATAATTTGAGGAAAAATACTAATAAATTTTAAAGAGGTGTAATATATGTATAGAAGAGCAAATGTAAACGATATAGATAAAATAGTAGAGATACCTAATATAGGATTATCAAAAGAAGAAATAAAAGAATTTATGAAAAATGATGATAAGTATTTGTATGTATATGAAAATGAAGAAAATAATATAGTGAGTGCTACATTTTTTGGTTCAGATGATGTTGATGATGACGATTATGATTCAGAAATATATGGTATTTATACAAGAAATGTAAAAAATAAAGATACAGTAAATTCAGAAGTACTTTTTGAAACTAAAAAACAGTTATTTGATAGAGGATATAGAAGCTTAATTGTTTGGTGTGATGAAAAGAATGAAAAAATGAGAAGATTTCTTGAAAATTCAGGTGGAATAGAAAGTAGAAAAAGGGAAAGTAATAATAAAATACAAGTGGCATATACTTATAGATTGATAGATTTTTCAGATTATATAGAATAAAGTCGGATTTAAGTCCGACTTTATTTATAGTAATTTAGTAATTCATTTAAATGAGTTAAGTTATTTATTTCTATATAATTTGTTAATTTATTATCATCTCTATCTATGATTATTGGAATAAAGCCATAACTTTCGGAAATTTTAAGTAAATCATATCTATCGTCAATAAAGAAATTTTCATCGGTAGAAGGTATTTTTTCAAGTGCTATTTCAAAAAGAGTTTTATCAGATTTTTTAAATCCTAAGTCAGATGATATAAATACATTTTTAAATAGATCAAAAATACCATAATTTTTTAATATTCTATATGTTGATGGCCATGCATCAGATATAACATATAAATTATAATTTTTAGATAAACTTATTAGTTCATCTTTTACTTCTTTATAAAATATAAATTTATCATCATTATATACGCAGTCGTATGCGAGATTTTGTATAACTTGTTGATTTATATCAGGGTAATTTAGATCTTTTAATACATATAAATAAAATTTTGAAAACATCTCAAATTCTTCTTCCTCAGTATTTATATGTCGTTCATCTAACAAGTACTTATGTTTTTCAGTAGATTTTTTTAACTCCTTTAATGTTACATTATTTAGTATATTGTTATAATTTGGTGGTATAAACCAATTTTGAGTCTTAGGATATAATAGAGTTCTACCAACATCAAAAAATAGATTTTTACTCATTTATTTCACCTTATATAATTATATATTATTATATAAACTTTTTTCAATTATACATATTGAATAGATTAAAAAATAAGACATATAATCTAGTGAGGTGTAATATGTCTTTTATATGGTCTACTTTTTTAATAATATGTATAGTTTTTTCATGTATTTTCTTAAGTCCACAAGTTGTTGTGGAATCTATTTCTAATAGCTCAAAAGGAGCGATAGAAAACATATTTGTTATTGCAAGTATGTTAATATTTTGGAGTGGTATGTTTAATATATTGTCTAACTGTAGTTTTTTAAGTAAATTTGCTAAAAAAGTATATAATTTCTTTTCGTTTTTATTTAAAAAGGAAGAAGTAAGTGAGAAAGCAAAAGAATATATTAGTTTAAATATAATTTCAAATTTGATGGGAGTGGGAAATGCAGCGACAGTAAACAGTTTAAAAGGTATAGAAGAGCTTCAAAAAAATAATAGAGATAAGAAAAAATTAAATAGATCTATGGCGACTTTTATAGTTTTAAATACAGCTTCAATGCAAATAATACCAACTAGTATGATATCACTTAGGACTTTATATAACTCACAAAATCCAAGTGAAATTATTTTACCGGTTATAAGTGTATCAGTTATTTCACTTATAGTAGCACTTATATCTTTGAGAATAATGTGGAGATATTATGAGTAATTATATTGTACCATTATTTATTTTAATTATAATAATAGTTGGAATTTTTGAAAGAAGAAACGTATACTCATTATTTATAGAGGGAGCAAAAGAAGGATTAAAAACAGTATATAATATATTTCCCTATATATTTGCAATAACTATAATTTCTGGTCTTATAAATGATACAAAAATACTTGAAAATATTTCTATATTTGGAATAACAGGAAATTTACTTCCTTTAATACTAATGAAGCCATTATCTGGTGGAGCATCAACATCTATAGTAGTAGATATTTTTAAAAATATAGGACCTGACACTTTTATTGGTCTTGTAGCATCAATACTTATGGCATCTACCGAAACAACGTTATATGTAATTTCTATTTTGTCTAGTAAAGTAAAAATAAAAGATTTGAAAATAGTAATTATAGCTGGACTTATTGGAGATTTAGCAGCAGTTATATCAACAATAATTATTGTGAATTTTATGTTATAAAAAAGAAAAGCTCTAGATTTTTCTAGAGCAATTCTTTTGTATAGTTAAAGATTATGGAAGTTGCCATTTAATAATATATTATCTTTTGATGATGTATTAATAACAATTTCTGTATCTTCAAATGTACTTGGTATATCCAATATTTCAAGTGTTGCTATATCTGAATCTAAATTATCTATGTCAATGTAATTATATAGTGAGTCAGCATTTTCAAATAGTGCTAGTACATTATCTGTAGTTTTCGGTATTAAAGTATATTTCATTACAACTTTAGTTTCTGTACATTGTTCATCTTCTATTATTTTTATATTAATAGTTGAATCATCCATATTAGTTATTTTTAATTTAGAATCAAATGAATAATCTATATAATCTTCATTAGGTGTTTGAAGATATTGTATTACATCATCATTATATAGTATTTTATTTACACCATAATTAAACAAGCTAAATATTATTCCAAAGAATACTACTATACCTGTTAAAATAATTCCCCAAAAATCATATTTTACTTCAATATCATTTTTATTAGAATAGTATATAATTTCAATACCTAGTGAAATTATTATTAGTGGCCATAGCATTAAGATATATTTTAAAATGTCTAAAGTAAATAGTGTTTGAATAACTAAAGAGATACCAAATAGTATTAATGCAATACCAAAAGTTGTTCTACCAATTATTTTTCTTTTTTTATTTTCCATTTACTTATCCTCCTATTATTTTCTACCTATTAATTTTATTCCAATAACTATAGATAAAGCTGCAATTGCAATAGGAGTTATATATGAGCTTAATGTATATAGCATATTACTTACTATTCTTAAATCTAAATCATAGAATAATTGTGGTAGTATATTGGAAATTATAATATATAGTCCTATAAACACAAGAATAATACCTATTAATTTTTTGTTATTAGAAATATTAAGAGAATTTTTTACAGAGTCTAAATTAAAATCATTCCATATAAAATTATCTTCGATTTTTTCCTCTTTTGAAAAAGAATTTCTAATATAAAATGTATCAAAGAAGCTATATATATATATTACTGGTAGTGGTATTATAAAAAGAGGAATTGAAATAGTTCCAAATATTGCGGCAAAAGCAGAAAATAGTATTAATATAGATAATCCTCTTTTCATATATCCTTGGTACATTTGTCCTGCACCTGGTACAAAGCTAAAACAGAATGTTAAAAATATATTTTTCTTCATTATTTATCTCCCCTTTCTATATTTATCTGTTTAAACATAAATTGATTAATCTTTCTATAAAAATCGTTTGTGTTAATGGTAAAGTATGTTTGTGGCTCTTCATTTTGGGACATAACGCTTTCTGGTGGCAGTGACATAGCTTGCCATAATAACACAGAAAGTATAGTGCACGCAGCGATTTTTAATATATCAATTGGTTTAAACTTTTTGACTTTAGAATTTTGTTTTTCTATATTTTGAGATTTGTTATTTTTAATATAATTTAAAATGTTATTTTCTAGATTATCTGGTGTTTTTATATCAATATCTTTTTCTATACTATTTATATAAGTATTGAAAGCTTTATCATCATTTAAAATTGTATTTATTATATCTAATTGTTCATTTTTTTCTACTTCCTTCATGATATATAACCACCTCCATTATCAATTTCTATTGTATTTTTAAGTATTTTCTTACCTCTGTAAAGTTGTACTTTTAAAGTAGGCTTTGGTATATTTAGCTTATCACTAATTTCATCTAATGTAAAACTTTTTAAATAATATAAGTATAAGATGTTGTTATATGGTTCTTTTAGACCATTTATTATTTTTTGTATATAATTTTCCTCTTCTTTTTTTATTATTTCTTCAAGTATATTATTATCTTCTTCATATTTTTCAAGTTCTGTACTATCGTCATTTGTAAGTAATTTTAATTTATATGACTTACTTTTTAAAAAGTCTTTACATTTGTTTAGTGCTATTTTACAAAGTATATTTTTTATATCATTTTCCGGTAAATTTATATATTCTTCTAAATGTAAATAAAAGCTTAAAAATACTTCTTGAGATAAGTCTTGTGCATCAGGAGAAGAATTGAGCATATCATAGCATATTTTATATATTAAATTTGTATATTTTTCTACTAAATATTCAATACTCATAGCTCCTCCTTCCATAAATAAACTTTACATTTAATATAACGATAAAAAATAAAAAAGATAACAAAAAAATAATAAAATAATAAAATTTTAAATTTTTATAAATTTATTATCTAATTTATTTAATTATATAATAATAGTCAAGAAAAAATAGGAATATTTATATTAAATTTTCTTTTAGACTTCTTTTTTGCAAAAATATATTTTATTGATTTTTTCAACATTTTTTGATATAATTATCTTTGTTTTAAGGGGGCAAAATAATGGCTACAGTTACACCAATGATGCAAAATTATTTAGACACAAAAGAAAAATATAAAGATTGTATTTTATTTTATAGACTTGGTGATTTTTATGAAATGTTTTTTGATGATGCTATAACTGTTAGTAAAGAGTTAGAGCTTACTTTGACTGGCAAAGATTGTGGACTTGAAGAAAGAGCTCCAATGTGTGGCATTCCACATCATGCAATAAACACCTATATTCCTAAGCTTATAGAGAAGGGATATAAAGTAGCTATTTGTGAACAATTAGAAGATCCAAGATATGCTAAGGGAATAGTTAAAAGAGATGTTGTAAAGATTGTAACTCCTGGAACTATTACAGACTTAACAATGCTTGATGAAAAAAAGAATAATTATATTGCATGTATTTATATGGAAAGAAAAGAATGTGCAATTTCTTTTTGTGATATATCTACAGGAGAGTTTTTTATCTCTAGCGTTAAAGGGGTAGATGTAAATACAAAAATATTAAATGAAATTTCAAGAATTGCTCCATCTGAGATTATACTTTCAGATTCAACAAAAGAAAATGCTATTTTTTTAAAACAATTTAATAAAATTTTCAATATATATGTTAGTACATATAATAATGAAGTAAAAAATGAACTGTTAAATAAAATTGTGTTAAATAAAGACATAGAACTATCTAAACTAGAAGATGTTGCAGCTACTTTATTATTAAATTATGTAGAAGATACACAAAAGGGTTCTATAGAGCAAATTAATAATATAGAAAAGTATGAAATAGAAAAATATATGCAACTAGATACAACAACTCGTAAAAATCTTGAAATATTAGAAGCAAACAGAGAAAAAACAAAAAAAGGTAGTCTTTTATGGGTGCTAGATGAAACAGTTACTGCAATGGGAGGAAGAGCACTAAGACATTGGCTTGAATCTCCTCTTTTAAATATTGATGAGATAAAAAAACGTCAAAACGCAGTAGATGTATTATATAAGAGTAATATATATAGAGATGAGCTTAAGGAAATACTAAAATCTGTATATGATATTGAAAGATTAATTTCTAAAGTTGTAGGTGGAAGCGTAAATGCAAGAGAATTAACTTCACTTAAAAATTCATTAATGAAATTACCACAACTAAAAAAATTATTAGAAAAAATTTCAAATGAAACTAAAGACGAATATTTTACAGAATTCTTAGAAACTATTGATACTTTAGAAGATGTATATACATTAATAGATAAAGCTATAGTAGAAGATGCTGGTGTTACTATAAAAGAGGGCGGAATAATAAAGGATGGATTTAGTAAACAAGTAGATGAATACAGAATGGCGTCTTCTAAAGGACAAGAGTGGCTTATGGAACTTGAAGCTAAGGAAAAAGAGCGTACAGGAATAAAAGGAAAGTGGCTAAGAATAGGATATAATAGAGTATTTGGTTATTACATTGAAGTAACAAATGCATATAAAAATCAAGTACCAGAAGATAGATATATACGTAAGCAAACACTTGCTGGTGCAGAAAGATATGTTACAGAAGAATTAAAAGAAATAGAAGAAAAAATACTTGGTGCAAAAGAAAAACTTGTGGATGTTGAGTACGATTTATTTTGTAGAATAAGGGAAGAAGTAGCACAACAAGTAATTAGAATACAAAAAACTGCATCTATAGTATCAATTCTTGATGTACTATGTTCTTTTGCAACTGTTGCAGTAAATAATAAATATGTAAAACCTGAAATAACACAAGATGGTGTTATAGATATAAAAAACGGAAGACATGCAGTTGTTGAAAAAGCTTTAAAAAATGAGCAATTTATACCAAATGATTCATATTTAAATAACGAATCTGATAGATTTTTAATAATTACAGGCCCTAATATGGCTGGTAAATCTACATATATGAGACAGGTTGCATTAATTACATATATGGCTCAACTTGGATGCTTTGTACCAGCAGACAGTGCTAAAATATCAATTGTTGATAGAATATTTACTAGAATTGGTGCATCAGATGATTTAGCTATGGGGCAATCTACATTTATGGTTGAAATGCAAGAGCTATCTAATATATTAGAAAATGCAACTAAAAATAGTCTTATAATATTAGATGAGATAGGAAGAGGAACATCTACATATGATGGACTTGCTATTGCATGGGCTACAGTTGAATATATAGCAGATAAAGAAAAAATTGGCGCCAAAACATTATTTGCAACACACTATCATGAACTTATTGAACTTGAAAGTAAAATTGAAGGAGTAAAAAATTATTCGGTTGAAGTAAAAGAAAAAGGCGATGATGTTATTTTCTTAAGAAAAATAACACCAGGTGGTGCAGATGAATCATATGGAATATATGTAGCTAAACTTGCAGGAATTAAAAGAAGTGTAATATCACGTGCTAAAGAAATATTAAAATATCTTGAAAATGTAGATTTGGCTAAAAAGACAATAGACGAAAAGAGAAAGAAAATAACAACAGAGGAAGTACAGGTAGATATGTTTAATTATAAAATGGCAGAAGTTACAAGTATGCTTGAAAAAATAAATTTAGATGAATTAACACCTAAAGATGCTTTAGAAGTATTATATAAATTAAAAGAAAAATTAGATTAAGCACAATATTTTTGTGCTTTTTTCTATAGTTGTAAAACTTACAAAAAAATAGTATAATTAATGTGAAAAAAGGAGAATGTTATGGGAGATATAGTATTATTAGATGAACAAACAATTAATAAAATTGCAGCAGGGGAAGTTGTTGATAGACCTGCATCTATAGTAAAAGAGTTGGTAGAAAACTCAATAGATGCAAAAGCTACTGCTATTAGTATAGAGATATATAAAGGTGGAGTAAGTTATATAAAGATAATAGATAATGGTACAGGCTTTAAATCAGATGATATAGATTTAGCTTTTGAGCGTCATGCAACAAGTAAAATAAGAAAAGAAGAAGATCTGTCAAGAATAACTTCTATGGGATTTAGAGGTGAGGCTTTAGCATCAGTTGCTGCTATTTCTAAAATAACTCTTACAACTAAAAATATTAATGAAAGTATTGGTACAAGAGTAAGAGTAGAAGCTGGAAATATAATAGAAAAGCAGGAAATACCAGCAATAGATGGCACACAAATTGAAATACGTGATGTTTTTTATAACGTACCAGCACGTTTTAAATTTTTAAAGAAAGATTATACAGAAGCTGGATATATAGAAGATGTTGTAACAAGAATAGCGTTATCTAATCCATATATTAGCTTTAGATATATAAATAATGGAAAAACTATAATACAAACATCTGGAACAGGAAATTTACATGATACTATTTACGATATATTTGGTAAAGAAATATATAATACTGTAGTACCAATAGAATATGAGATGGCAGATATGACTGTTACTGGTATGATAGGACTTCCGTCAATTTCGAGATCTACAAGAATGCATCAATATACATTTATAAATAATAGATATATAAAAGATAAAACAATTGCAACTGCAATAGATAAGGCTTGTGAACAAAAATTTGCAATAAATAAACATCCATTTATTGTATGTAATTTAAAAATGAATCCAGCTTTTATAGATGTAAATGTGCATCCTGCAAAACTTGAAGTAAAATTTTCAGATGAGGCTAAAGTTTTTGATGTAATATATCATGCTGTAAGAAGTGCATTAGAAAAAAATAATAAGGAGACAAGTCCATTTTCTATTGTAAAAGAAGAACAAAAAATAGAGCAAATATCAAAAGATTTGGTAAATAATGGTGTTATTCAAAAAGAAGAAAAAAAGTTTGATTTTGAAAGTGCCACAAAAAAACTATATAATAAACCTAGTGTACAAGTTAATACAAATAGTTTGATAGAAAGTTTAAATGATAAAATAGGAGATATTAATACAGAAGTTTTAGAGGAAAAAGTTGTAGATAATAATGTTGTTGAAAATGTGGAAAACAATCAAAAATCTTTAGATAAAACTGAACAACTAGAGCAAACTGAAACTCCACAATTTAATGTTGAAACATATGAAGAAGAACCATCAATGCTTCAAAATGAAAAGGAGCCAATATTATATAAATATATAGGTAATGTGTTTGATACATATATAATTATTCAAATAGAAGATAAAATGTATATAATTGATCAACATGCAGCTCATGAAAGGTTATTATATGAGCAAATAAAAGAGGCATATTATTCTAAAGATAGACAATCACAGCTTTTACTTATTCCAATACTTGTAAAATTATCTGAAAAGGAAATGGATAGTGTATTAAATAACAAAGAAATGTTTGAAAAAAGTGGATTTATACTTGAAGAATTTGGTGAAGATACAATAAAGATATCTGGTGTACCAAATATAGGATATGATATAGATTATAAGTCAATGTTTATAGATACTATTGAAGAATTGCTTGGAGCAAATAAGACAGAAAAATCAGAAAAAGAGTTTAGATTTTTAGCAACTCTTGCTTGTAAAGCTGCAGTAAAAGGAAAAATGAAACTAGATACAAAAGAGCAAATAAGTCTTATTGATCAAATGGTAAAATTAGATAATCCTTTTACATGTCCTCATGGAAGACCAACAGCATATCCAATATCTAAATATGAAATAGAAAGAAAGTTTTTAAGAAAATAGGTGAATAACGTGGAAAAAGTAATATGCATTGTAGGACCAACAGCATCAGGTAAGACAGGTCTTGCAATAGAGCTTGCAAAAAAAATAGATGCTGAGATAATTTCTGCAGATTCTATGCAGATATATAAAGGCTTAGATGTTGGAACTGCTAAAGTTACAAAAGAAGAGGCGCAAGGAATTCCACATCATATGATAGATATATGTAATCCAGATGAGAGTTTTAGCGTTGCAGATTTTAAAAGTATGTGTTATGATAAAATTGATGACATTGTAAAAAGAGGAAAGAAAGTAATTATTGCCGGTGGTACAGGACTGTATGTTAATTCTGTTGTATATGATATGAATTTTGAAGATGAAGATACAGATTTATCATATAGAAAAGAACTTGAAGATATAGCAAATACAAAAGGAAAAGAATATTTATATGATATGTTACTTAAAGTAGACAAGGAATCTGCAAGTAAAATACATATGAATAATGTAAAAAGAGTAATTAGGGCATTAGAAATTGCTAAAAAAACTGATATGCTAAAATCTGAGCATATGAAAAATGAAAAAGAAAGAATAGAAAAAAATAGTCCTAAGTATGAATTTATTGTATTTTGTATTGAACAGGATAGGCAATATTTATATAATAGAATAAATCTTAGAGTAGATTTAATGGTAAAAGACGGAATAGTTGATGAGGCAAGAAAAGTCTATGATATGAATCTACCATCAAATAGTACTTGTGTGCAAGCAATTGGCTACAAAGAGTTTTTTCCATATTTTGAAGGAAGTATTACATTACAAGAAGCAATAGACGAGCTAAAAAAGCAAACAAGACATTATGCTAAAAGACAAATGACATGGTTTAATAATAAATTGAATGTTATAAAATTAGATGGGAGAAAAGATAAAAAAGAATTAGTTGATGAGATTATAGATTATATTAAAAAATAGGAGAGATATATGAGTAAGGTAGTTGACTTTTTAAAGTCTAATATAAAGGGAATAATTGTATGTATACTCATTTTGAGTTTTATAATAATTTTATTAACAAAAGATAGTTTAAAAAAGAAGACGATATATACAGTTGTAAATGGTACAATTGAACAATCTAATGAAACAAATTTATATGTGTTAAAGAATGAAACTCTGGTAGAGTATGATTCTACTCAACCAGTTACATCTATAGTAGATCAAGGAAAAAGAACAGCAAAAGGAGAAGCTATAGCTACATATAAAAGTGATAGCTATGATGACTATCAAAATCAAATAGAGCAAATAGATAAACAAATACAGACTTTAGTTAAGGACTTACCACCAATATATTCATCAGATATATCTAGTATAAATAATGAAATATTAAAGTATTCTATTGAGATTCAAAATGAAACTTCGTATATTAAAATGCAAGAATATAAAACGAAATTAGATGAACTTGCATATAGAAAAATAACAGTGCTTGCAAATTCTACACCCGACAGTTCAGCAATACGTGATTTAGTAAATCAAAGAGAAAATCTTGTAAAAATTAGTAAAGAGTCTTCAAATAATATATTGTCTCCAGTATCTGGTCTTGTAACATATAAAATAGATGGTCTGGAAGATTCATATGAATATAATAATATACAAAATTATGATATTAAAGAATTGGAAGATATAATATTAAAATATGATGGAACAATAAATAGTCAATTTGGTATAAAAATTGTAGATAATTATGGCACTTATTTTCTAATTAAAACTGAAAGAGGAGAAAATGATCAATATATAGAACAAGGATCGAACTATACGATTAGAATATCAGATCTTGAAAATAAAACAATTAATGCTACTTTAGTAAAAAATGTGCAAAATGAACAATATAATTACTCACTATTTGAAATAGACAATGAAATAGATGATATTATAGATTATAGAAAGTTATCTTGTGAAATTATCTGGAATACATATTCGGGAATGGCAGTACCAATTAATGCAATATACACCAGTGAAGAGAAAGGATATTCATATGTATTAATGGTGTATGGAGCAGATTATGTAGAAGTTCCAATAAAGATATTGCAAAGTAGTGATAGTATAGCGATAGTAGATAATTTATCAAAAGAAGAGATAGATTCTATTGGTTATACAAGAGGATTTATATTAGAATTATATGATGAGCTTGTTATACAATAAAAAGGAGTAATTAATAAAAATTACTCCTTTTTGTGTATGTTTTGCCATTTATAGGATCTTTATATAATTTTAGGTCATCTTTTTTTTCTATTTTGAAAACTTTTTTTTGATCACCTAAAATTAAAAGCATTTGATATAATTCATATTTGCTAAATTTATCTGAATCTAAAATATCATTTATACTTTTTTCATAATAAAATTCACGTGAATTTTGTACTAATAATGGTTTATCTAAAATTTTATTATATATAGATAAATTTTCTTGTAGAATTGATGAACAGATTATTGCTTCTGGAAGCTCATAATCTCCAATAGAATATTCAGATATATCACAATAAAATTCATCTATAAGGGGTGTATTTTCGCATAACTTATTATATATTATAGTATTTAAATTTTTTATATTTACACGTATACACTCATAATTTTCATCTATATATAAATCAGAATCTTTTGGCGAAAGAAAAGCTAAGATTCCCCTTTTTTCCATATTTTGTAACTTAAGAATTTTATTACTATATTCAGATAATTTAATACCATATTTTAGACAAGTGTCAACATCATTTTTATTGATATAAATATATAAGTCTTGCACTTTTATCACTCCTAAGTTATTTTATTATAACATAGATATTTCAAAAAGTTAATATAAATACACAAATCGAGAAAAAAAGAAGCTTTCGCTTCTTATTTAGATGTACTTCCAAATCCACCAACTCTAATACCATTTGCGTTGTCGTCATCTGATACTAAATATTTTTGAAAAATTGCTTGTCCAATACATTCTCCTTTTTTTATTAATATATCTTCATCTTTTATATTGAAAAAAGAAAACATAAAATGCCCATCATTATCTGGATTACCATAATAGTCCTTATCTATTACTCCAACACTATTTGCCATAACAAGTCCTTTTTTCTTCGGATTAGAGCTTCTATTATATAAAAGAAGTACTTCATCGTCTTGCATATATGCTTTAAGACCAGTTTTTATTAATGTTGGTGTATTTTGCCTTTTTATACTTGGAACTATTGTATCCTCTGCAGCTTCAATGTCATATCCTGCAGAATATTTAGTTTTTCTTTCTGGAAGATTAATATTTTTATCTTCAAATCCTTTTGCAATTTCAAATCCCCTTGTACGCATAATTACCTCCTTAATTTATATCATGGTAAGTATATCATAAATCTATATTTTTTTAAATAGAAAAGCACTCTAAAATAATAAATTTTAAAGTGCTTTAAATTAGTTAATATTTTCAAGTCTTGCAATACGTTCAGATAATGGCGGATGTGTTGAAAATATATCTGTTTTTTCCCTTTTTTTCTTATCTGGCTCATTTATATACATATGCGCTGTAGCATTACTTACATAACGCATTTGAGAATCATCTGCTTGTAATTTCTTTAGAGCAGATATAAGACCATTCGGATTTCTTGTAAATTCAACAGCAGTAGCATCAGCTAGATATTCTCTTTTTCTTGATACAGCAAGTTGAATTAGCTTTGTAATAATTGGTGAAAGTACTAAAAATATAATACCAATTATAAAAATAATTAAATCAAATGGACTAGATTCCCTATCATCATCTGAATGTCTTCTAAAAAATCCAAATCTTAATACAAAATCAGCAACCATAACAATAAATCCTGCAAAAACGGATATTACAGTTGATAATAAAATATCATAGTTTTTAATATGAGATAATTCATGTGCCATAACACCTTCTAGTTCATATTTATCCATTTTTTCTATTATACCTGTTGTAAAACAAATAACTGCATTTTGAGGATTTCTTCCAGTAGCAAAAGCATTAGGTGAAGGATCATCTATTATATATAATTTAGGTTTTGGTAAACCAGATGCAATACATAATCCATCTAATATTGAACTAAGTAATCTATCTTGTTCTTCATTTGCCGGTCTTGCTCCATTCATAGCAAGAACCATTTTATCGCAATTATAATATGATATTATACAACTTATTGATGAAAATGCTAATGCTATGATTATAGAATAGATGCCTAAATCCATAAAGTAACATACAAAATAGACTACTAAAGTTACTATAAATAAAAATCCAAGTATTATAGCATATGATTCAATTTTATTATTTCTAACAGCTTTTAAAATCATAAGTTTTCCTTATTAAAATTTTACTTGTACAGGATTTTTTTCTGTTTCATCGATTTGGAAGAATGCTTCTTCTTTGAATCCAAGCATACCAGCTATTAAATTAGTTGGAAATTTCATTATTGCTGTATTGTACATTTGAACAGTATCATTATAAAATTGTCTAGAATAAGCAATTTTATCTTCTGTTCCAGAAAGTTCAGTTTGTAATGCCATAAAGTTTTCATTTGCTTTTAGATCAGGATATGATTCAGCTAAAGCAAAAAGATTTTTTAAAGTTGCATTTAATTCAGTGTTAGCAGAAGCTTTATCTTCAACACTACTTGCAGAAACATAACTATTTCTTGCTTTTATTACATCATCAAGTGTTGATTGCTCATGTTGAGCGTATCCTTTAACTGTTTCAACTAAATTTGGTATTAAATCAAATCTTCTTTTTAATTGAGTATCAATTTGTGCCCATGCATTCTTTACTCTCATTTTCAAAGATACTAGATTATTATACATTCCTATAATTGCTAATATAATTACTAATATAACCGCAATAACTGCAATTACTATCCACATAAACATACCTCCTTATTATAAATAGCTAAAAATATTTTATCATTATTTTAAAGTATTTGCAATAAAAAACACAGAACTATCACTTAGAATGTGTTAGTGCATTAGTATAATATGCAAATAAGTAGGAATTAATTATTTAATTATAAATATATAATAGTATATGATTAATAATGAATTTGACAAAGAATATATTATATAGTATAATAAACTTGTTAAATAATCTTAGGAGGAATTTTTGTGGAAGAAGATAAGGCATATATAATTAGAAAAGTGCTTACAGTAGTAAGTCTTATTCTTATATTTGCTACAGCAGGTTTACTTGCAATAACAACTCAACTTAAGACAGTAACATTTAATTATTATGGTGATGTTAAAAGTATAAAAACATTAGCTAGTTCTGTAGATGCATTTTTATTTCAAAATAATATATTTTTAGATGAAGATGCTTTAATAGAACCATCAAAAGACTCAAGACTTATAAATGGTATGACAATAGCAATTTCTGATACTAATGAAGGGGCTTTTGATATTGAAAGTGTAAGAGAATCTTATGCGCCTATAATAGCTAGTGTAAAAGAAGAGATAGAAGCAATACCATTTGAAGAAGAAACAGTAAATAATGAAGAAGTAGATTCTGGAAAAACACAGGTAATACAAGAAGGCGTTGAAGGATCTAAGTCAATTAGTTATATAGTTAAATCAACAAAAGATAAAGTAATACAAAAAGATGAAATAGGATCAGAAATATTAGCACAAGCACAAAATAGAGTAGTAGAAGTGGGAACAAAGGTAACAGTTTCAAGAAGTGAAGTAGTTACTTCTATAAGCTCTCAAGTTGTAGATGGTGGATTTGTAGCATATAATATATCTTTACCAGTTGAATATCAGCAATATGCATATAATTTATGTAAAAGATATGGTATAGATTATCCATTATTTATTGCACTTATGTATAGGGAAAGTGGATTTAATCCTAGTGTAATAGGTGGAGGATATGCATACGGTCTTTGTCAAATTGGTATATCAAATTATTCAAATTTAAATGCTAAGCTTGGAATAACCGATCTATTAGATCCATATGATAATATGACAGCAGGAGCATATATGCTTAGTGTATATATGGGAATTGCCGCAACTAAAGTGTCAGATGAACAAACAAGAATCGTCTATGCTTTAAACTCATATAATATGGGTGAAGGTGGATACTACAATAATTGTTTTAGTCAAGGAATTATAGATAGAGCGTATAGTAATAATATACTTGCTACGAGAGAAAGACTAATTAATACAGGTGGAATATAATAAGAAAGAATAGCATTTAGCTATTCTTTTTGTTTTTCGAAAGGATAAGAAATGATGAATACATTAGCTAAGACTAAACAAATAATTAATAATTTTAATATAAAGGCCAATAAAAGATATGGTCAAAATTTTTTAATAGATGATAATATTTTAGAAAGTATAGTAGAAGTGTCAGAAATCACATCTAAGGATTTGATTATAGAAATAGGGCCTGGGCTTGGAAATCTTACAGAATATATTTTAAATAAAGCAGCTTATGCTTTACTTGTTGAAATTGATAGTAAAATGATTAAAGTTTTAACAGATAGATTTAAAGAGTATGATAATTATACATTATTAAATGAAGATATTTTGAAAGTAAGCATAGATGAGATGATAAATAAAATAGAAAAGCAGAAAAATATTAAGTTTGAGAAAGTTAAAATTGTTGCTAATTTACCATATTATATTACAACACCAATTATATTTAAATTATTACAATATGAAAATAGTATATCAGATATAACTGTTATGGTACAAAAAGAGGTAGCATTAAGAATGGTTGCTCAAAATAATTCAAAAGACTATGGAATTTTAACTTTAATGATAGAGTACTTTTGCGACGCAAATATAAAATTAGATGTGTCACCAAATAGCTTTATACCCCCACCTAATATTACGTCATCTATAATTTTACTTAAGAAAAATAAAAAATATAAGGTAAATAACGAAAAATTATTATTTGAACTTATACATAAAGCATTTGCTCAAAGGCGTAAAAAAATGATTAATTCATTAGAAGCTAATAAATTTAATAATATGAGTAAAAAAGAAATAGAAGAATTATTTTTTAAGTGTGGCATAGATTTTAATACAAGAGCAGAACAGTTAGACATAAATCAGTATATAAGTATAGTTAATAATATTTAGTATTGTTTAAAAGAGGTAATATATGAATATAGAAAATTTTAAATGTATAGCACATAGAGGACTTTTTGACAGAGAAAAAATACCAGAGAATTCTATGCTTGCTTTTGAAAAAGCAATAGAAAAAGGATATGCAATAGAGTTAGATGTAAACATGACAAAAGATGGATATATAGTTGTTTTTCACGATAATAGTTTAAAAAGGATGACTGGCATTAAAAATGATATAGCAACAATGACTTTAAGTGAAATAAAAAAATTAAAACTTTTAGGAACAGAAAATAGAATACCTACATTTGAGGATGTATTGCTTCAAGTATCAGGAAGAGTCCCTTTATTAATAGAAGTAAAAATAAATAATAGATATAAAGAGTTAATGAAGAAATTAATTAATTTATTAGAGAAATATAATGGTAATTATAGTATACAATCTTTTGATCCAAGAATTGTATATTTTTTAAAAAAGAATGCACCGCAAATTTCAAGAGGTCAAATATCAAGTAAAAATATTAGAGAAGTAAAAAGTAGAGTCTTAAAAATACTTTTGGGTAAAATGATATTTAATGTTATTACTAAACCTAATTTTATATCATATCAATATTTAAGTATAAATTCTAAATTTTATCTAAAGCAAAAAAATAAGGGAAGAGATGTTATTGCATGGACTTTAAAAAATAAAGAAGATTATGAAAAGATAAAAGATTTTTGTGATATGGTAGTGTTTGAAAATGAAAATACAATAAAATAAAAAGTATACTAAATTAGAATTTAGTGTACTTTTTATTATTATTAATATAATATTACAAAATGATTAATAATTTAAAATTCATTGACACCTAAAATTTTATACTATATAATGAAGTCAGTTGTTAACGAATATGAGCTAAATAAATATTTGCTTGGTTTCCTATATTTAAATTTAAGGAGGGATTGTTATGAAAAAATATAACAAAAAACTTATTGCAAATTTAACAAATAAACAGCTCACGTTAAAGCAACTTGGAATTTCAATGGAAGATATTATCTATCTAAAAGATATCGGATATAATATAAAAGATCAATATGATCCTAGAGTAAAAGACTACGTATATTATATAGTTCCCGAAGGTGATATGGCGTATGTAAAGATATCAGACTTGTCGGCAAAAGGAGAAGAAGTGAAGTTAAAGCTTTTAGAAATTTCAGATTTACATGTTGGATGTAAGAACTTTGACAGAAAAGGATTAGATAAGACTCTTCATGAAGCAAAAAAGAGAGGCGTTGAGTTTGTTCACATCTCAGGTGATTTACTTGACGGTTTTGGAGTATATAGAGGTCAAGAAAACAACTTAAAAAATAATAGAGCTATAGATCAAGTATCAGAATTAATGTCTATTCTTGAAAAATATGATTTATGGTATATTACATCTATTGGAAATCATGATCAATCATTTTGTATGAAAGGAGGTCTTGACCCTATAAAATACTTGGAAGCTAAAATGGCAAAAAATGGTCGAAAATTTACGTATTTAAATGCGTATGAAGGCAATATTATACATGCAGGAATAGTATTTAGACTAATTCATCTTCAAGGTGGTGCGGCAAGAGCAGCTTCATATAAAGTACAGGTATATTTATCTAGAGTTTTTGAAAGTAATTTAAATGATGTATATATTGGAGGAAAGTGTTATAACTTAAGAAGTATTCAAGCTGGTCATTTTCATACAACATATGCATTATCTATGAGTGGAATAACTATTATTATGCCAGGTAATTTTCAACATAATGGTGATTTAGAAAAAAGAATGGGAATTACAGGGAAAACAGGTGGAGTATTTAGAGAGCTCACAATAGTTGGCGACAAAATAATAAGAGAAAAAATTGAATTTTATCGTCCATGGCAAAAGGAGGTGTAAATTATGAAAGAAGATTTTTTAACCTCATCAAAAGCAACTAATGCACTTTCTAAAATGCGAACTAAAGAATGTACACTAGAAGAATTAGAGTTAACAAAAGATGAAATAAGAGAACTTATAGAGGTAACAGGAAATATAAAATACAATACTTCTAACAAGACTTATTATATAACTAAATTTAATGAAAAAAATTATGAGATTATATCTTTTGCAAGTAAAGAAAAAGTAACAGAGAAATGGCTTGAGTTAAGCGATATATATTTTGGGAGTACATTTTGTGAATATGATACATTAAAATATATGTTAGACTTAGCTAAAGAAAGAGGATATCAGAACATTCATATATCTGGAGATTTATGTGCAGGTCATCCTAGTTATAAAAAGCAAGATTTATACTTGACTGCAAAAACAGCTCAAGAGCAGGCTAATATAGCAATAGATTTATTTTCAAAATATCCAGAATTTAAATATTATTGTATAAATGGCGAACGAGATATATCCTTTGAGAAAAATGGATCAATAAATCCTATTATATTAATTCAAAGAGATTTAAATGAAAAAGGAATAGAATTTCATCATATAAATGAAATTGTAGCAAATTTAGTAATAAGAGGTGTTGTAAAAAGACTTCAACATGGAACAGGTAAACTTGCATATACAAAGTCATATAAAATTGAAAAAGAGATGTGGCAGCAATTTGAAAACATGTCAGACAATGTAATAATAAAAAATAGAAATTATAATATTCGTTTTGTGCAATTTGGGCATTATCATGTTAATTGTTTACAAGAGCTTGGTGGTATTATGATAACTTCTACTTCTGGTATGGTTTTTGATAGTAAAGGTCTGTTAAATGAAAATACAAGTTATCCATCTGCTAAGTTTTCGGAAGCTGTTATTTGTAAAGGCAAAGTTCTTAAATTTTTTACTGAAAATGTAACTAGTACTAGAAATGTTATAATGTAGTTTAAAAAGCTTGAAAAAAACAAATTTTCAAGCTTTTTCATATATTAAGAAAAATAACATATTATTAAATAAAGGAGAGATTATGGAGTATAAACAATTATTTAATAAATTAGAAGAGGTGAATAAAATACCATATCCTAAACTAAACGTAGAAAGAAAAAATATTATGCTAGCAAATATTATTTTAGAAAATTACTCTGGAAATGTAAGTGAGCTTAGTGCAGTACTTAAATATGTTTATCAAAAAATAAATTTAAAAGACACTGATTTGGCAAAAATAATTGGTAAAATATCAATAGTTGAAATGCATCACTTAGAAATTTTAGGAAAAATAATAAATCAACTTGGTATAAAATCATGCTATATATCTAGTAATAATCATATATTTTGGAATGCTAGTAATGTATGCTATGAAGTAGATAATATTTGCTATATGCTTAAAAATAATATAGCTCAAGAACAAGATGCAATTGCAGGGTATAGAGGATTAATTTGTAAAACTTATGATAATAATATAATAGATATAATTAAAAGAATAATTATGGATGAAAAAGTTCATAAAGAAATTTTTGAGGAAATACTTAATAACTACAGTAAAAAATATATATAAAATTTTTCTTTAGTAGAAAAAACAATTGAAATTACAAAACAAAATAATATAATTTATACATGAAAAAGAAAATATTTATAGTTTTTTTATATTATTTTTAATAGTATTATTATTTTTGCTATATATAATTTATATTTTAATATAGATTTTTTGAATATGAGATTATATAGAGATTATTTAGATGTATATAGAATTGTTGATAATGAAGATAATATACAAATCATACTAATTAAATTAAGTGAAGAGGAAAAAGATAATTTTTTTAATATATTATCTAGAGATAATTATAGTTAAATTCTTTTTCATTCTGGATTTTTAACAAAATCAATGAAATTTACTATAGTAAATAATAGAAGTAGAAAAGAACTTAATTTATTTTTTTGACCATATTATTTAGAAATTAAGGATGGTATTTCAGATAAAGTTTTTGAAATTAAAAATTATGATGTATTAGATAAAATAAATCAGATATATTATAACTAAAGAGTATATCAGTACATTTTGTACTGATATTTTTTGCATAAAAAAACAAGTAACTTTAATAAGCTACTTGTTTTACCATTTTACTGGAGCTGAAACTCAGATTCGAACTGAGGACCTACGGTTTACAAGACCGTTGCTCTACCAGCTGAGCTATTCCAGCAATATACTTTTTAATGGTGACCCGTAGGAGAGTCGAACTCCTCACTCCGCCGTGAAAGGGCGATGTCTTAACCGATTGACCAACGGGCCCCATTTGTGGTGAGCCATCGCAGATTCGAACTGCGGACAACTTGATTAAAAGTCAAGTGCTCTGCCAACTGAGCTAATGGCCCATCAAAGTATATTACAATCAGTTTCACAACTGACTGCGCATATATAATACTACAAATTGAAACCGTTGTCAATACTTTTTTTAGAAAAAAGTGAAAAAAAGCAAAAAATGTAAATAATAATATTCTACATATATTATATATCAAAAAATCTAGTTTTAGAATATTATTTAAAAAATATTGTATGTTATATTCTATGATGTTAATATTATTTGCGTGATTCAAATAATTAATGTATTTATTCTAAAAATTTTATTCTAAATTATTTATTCTATAATTTTTTTATTTTTAATATATTTTTTCTTTAAATGTATTTTCTTGTGATATGTAAAATAGGAGGATAAGCATATATGCTAAATACATTTGCAACTTTGTTTTTTGCACAATAAATTATTTGAATCACATGTTATTTTTTGGAAAGGTGTGTGATAATATGAAATTAAAATTTTTACTGTGTATTATGTGTATAAGTATGTCTATTGTTTTCTCATATAGTGTATATGCAGCATCGTCTACACCTACTTTAGTTACTAAAATTAATTCTGCTTTTACTAAGATCCAAGGTTATTTAGAAAAAATAGCTACGCCTATTGCTGGAGTATGCATTGCTAGTGGATTTTTGATAAGAAAACTTAGTTTGGGAGATGAGCAGAAAATGATAATGGGAAAAAGGATAATAATTAATAGTATTGTTGGGTATGCTGGTATTAGATTGTTAGATATAATTATAAAATTTGTAGAAACTGTAGTTAAATAATGGAAGAATTGATTGAAAATATAAGCTCTGTAATTGGTAAATTATATTTGTCTGTGGAAAATAAAGGATATGACATTTTAATGAAAATATCCGATATATCAGAAGATTTATTTTTACAAAATCCTTTAAATATTATATATAATGATACATATAGGACTTATATAAATTTGTTTATAAAAGTTATTATATTTAGTTTTTTTATATCTTATTTTCTGAAATTATTATTATATTTATATAGTGAAAATGGTATTGAAAATTTATATTACTTTATAGTTAAAGTTATAATAGTATTAATTTTAAGTAGTAATTCATATTATATTTGTCAAAAGGCTGTATATTTTAATTTTTTATTTACAGATACCATATCTAGAGCTTTAGAAAATATAGCAAATGTAGAGATTAATTATAATTATATAAAAGAAGAGAAATATTCTTTGCAAGAAATAATAGCGTTTGACGATAAAACAAATGTAGAAGGGATTATAGATGTTATAATATGTTTTTTTGTTATTAACATGATAATATTTCTTTGTATAAGGTATGTAGTTGTAATTTTAAGTATATTAATTTCTCCTTTTTCTTTTTTAATGCTTTTATCAAAAGAAACAAAGAGAATATTTTTTATATGGTTTAAGTGTTTCTTATGTAGTCTTTTAATTCAAGTTGTAAATAAAATTTTACTTTTTATTATAATTGTATCTAAAGATAATAAAGAAATGTTTAGCGCTATTTTGATTGGAATTCTTTTTGCAATGTATAAAATAAATAGGAGCTTTTTATATGCAAAAGATAAATAAACAAAAGACTTTTAATTTTTTTAAAAGAAAAACAAAATGGCTTGGAATTATAGATTATAAAACTTTAACTTTTTTTATAATATATATTTTAATAATAATAAAAATTATAAATATAATTAATATTTCAAATATATTAAAATTATACATTTTTATATACATGATTGTTCCATTTATTATATTTATTTTATTTAATATAAAAGAGGAAAGTATAATAGACAAATTATTTGTTATATTAATATTTTTTATAAAAAGAAAAAATTTTATAAAGTTAAAAAATTATGCTAAACTTAACAAAAAATATTTAAAAAATGTAGAAAAATAGTATATTGTAAAATAGATAATAAAGTGATATAATAATCACCTAGAAAGAATAAGAGCTATAGGAGATTTGTTTATGAAATTTATAATGAAAAATAAGCTGGAACTAGATGATACATTAGTACCAGATTTGTTTATTGTCAACAATATGAAAAATTTACAGGGAAACGATATTAAAGTATATATGTATATATTATATTTGCTAAAAAAAGGAGACGAAATAGACTTAGATAATTTAGCAAAAGACTTATGTATTACAGATAAAGAATTAAAATCTAGTTTAGAAGTATTACAAGCAGAAGAATTAATAATTAAAAATTCTCAAGGATATAATGTTATAGATCTTAAAGAAATAGAAATAAACAAATCTTATACTCCAAAATTTGAAACCAAAGTAAATAGACAATCTGTTACTGAACAAAGAAGAAAAGCAGCAGCGGAAGCTATAAGTGAAAGCTTCTTTAATGGTGTTATGACTCTGGGATGGTATACAGATATAGGAAATTTATTTAAATCATATGCTTTTTCAGAAGATGTAATGATTGCATTATTTCAGTATTGTAAAGAAAGAAGAGCTTTAAATAAAAAATATGTATATGCAGTTGCAGAAACATGGCATAACGGTGGAGTAAAAACATTTGAGCAACTTGAAAATTTTTTAGATATGTATGATAAGTTTACAAAAATCAAACAAAAAATCGTAAAAGCTTTGGGACTTAGAAGAAATCTTTCAAAATATGAAGAAGTGTATATAAAAAAATGGATTGAAGATTATAAATATGAATTTGATATTATAGAAGAAGGATTAAAGCGAAGTACTTCTACAACTAATCCATCAATAAAGTATGTTGATGCAATAATAACTAGTTGGTATAATAAAGGATTTACTACAATAGAAGAAATTCAAAATGAGGAAAAAAATCAAAATGAATTAGAACAGAAAAAAGAAGTAAAAAAACTTGGAGATTCTAAAAAGAAAAGTTATCAAAGTTATTCACAGAGAGAATATGATAGTTCAGATGATTTTTATGATGACATATAAAAAGGAGGATAGTCATATGCAAAATAGTGTTTTTAGAAAAGTTGAAAGAGAATATAATTTGAAAAGACAACGTGCCCAAAGTGATGCTAAACTATATAAAAAGAATGTATATGATGAAAATCCAATTTTACAAGAAATAGAAGATGAAATTAATATAATTTCATTAAAATCTGCCAAGGCAAGAATTTTTTCGGATGAATTAAGTAGAAAAAAGGAACAGGAAAAACTTGAATATAAATTAAATAAATTAAATACTAGATATGATGATGAACTAAGAAAAATAGGTCTTAATAGAGATGATTTTAAACCTAAATATGAATGCCTAAAATGTAATGACACAGGGTTTTGCAATGATAAAATGTGTAGTTGCTTTAATCAAGAATTAATAAATGAATCTTTTAAGCAGTCAAACTTATCTAAAATTAAAGAAGAAAACTTTGAAACATTTGATTTTGGATATTATTCTACTTGCAATGACAAGGAAAAGTACGGTATAGAAAAATCACCTCTTGAAAATATAGATGGAATTAGGAAACTTGCGTATAGATTTTCTCATAGCTTAAATGATCCTGATCAGAAAAACTTATTGTTTACTGGTAGTACTGGACTTGGAAAAACATTTTTAGCTAATTGTGTTGCATCTGAGGCAATAAAACAAGGTAAATCTGTAATATATCAAACTGCACCAATACTTTTAGATAAAATGATAGAATATAAATTTAGGTTTAATAAAACTGAATCTGATATGGAAGATTATAATAAGATATTTGAAGTGGATTTATTAATAGTAGATGATTTAGGAACTGAATCAATGAATAGTGCTAAATTTAGTGAATTATTTAATATATTAAATACTAGAATACTAAGAAACAAGAAGATACTTATATCTACTAATTTAACACCTCAAGAAATAAAAAGAGAATATGAAGAAAGAATTTTTTCTAGATTTGTAGGTGATTTTATAATTTGTAGGTTTGTAGGAGAAGATATAAGAATTTTAAAGAAAAAAATGATGAAGTAAAATTAGCAAGAATATTCTTAAAATTAGAGAATATTTTTGCTTTTTTTGACATTTGTGATATAATGTTATGCGTATTTTAAACATCATGGACGAATAATAATTTATGAGGAAGTGATAAAATGAATAATTTTGGTTTTTATGTTTTAGGAAATCATTCTCCTAATATTAGAATGTTTGGAAAATATAAGTGTACATGTTATATGCTTAATGGGTTTAAACGAAAAATATTTCTGGATTTTGGAGCAGGTGTATTTTTAAAATTTTTAAGTCTTGTTAAAAAGAAAAAAATGGATTTAAATGATATTATAATTATAATATCACATAATCATTTAGATCATAATTTCTCATTAATTCTACTTGCAATATATCTATTCATATATAATTTATTTCATAAAAATAATAAAATGGTTAAAGTTGTTTTACCAAATAATAACTTTATGTATAAATTTATTAGAATGTTCAAAAAAGAATTTGATGCAAGTATTCTTACAAAATATACTAATTTTAGTATAGATAATTGTGAATTTAGTTTTTGTGAAACTATTCATAAAGGTGGATCCTATGCAACTAAGATAAAGTATCAAAACAAAGTGTTTGTATATGTATCAGATATAGCTAGAGTATCTAAGATTTTAGTAGACTTTGTAAAGAATTCAGATGTTGTTATGGTAGACTCTGGATATCCTTATAAAAAGTTAGATTCTTTTTTAGATTATCATGGTATGACGCAAGATATAATGTATGATTTATACGAGTGCAATATAAAAAAGATTTTAGCAACTCATATTAGAATTTGTTATAAGAAAGAAAGTTATATTCAGAAATTTCCAGAGAAAGCAAATATTGAAATTGTAAAGGAGAATAATACATACAGCTTATTTAAATAAAGCACCCCAGTAAAAATATGAGGTGCTTTATTTATTAATAATTAAATTCTTCACGTTTTCTTTCTATTTTTAATAGTTGCTCATAAAGTTTTTCTTCTCTTTCAGATATGTCGTCAGGTAAGTCTATATGAACTTTTAAATTGAGATCTCCTCTTTGACCATCTTCTTTTATATATCCTTTGTTTGGAACGGTTACTATTTCACCATCTCTTAAATGTTTTGGTAAAGAAACAAAAAGTTTTTCATCCATTACTTGTAATTTATATTTTCCCCCAAGAGCAGCTACTGCTGGAGTTATATCTATTTCTTTTATTAAATCTGATCCGGATAATTTAAATTCATCATTTTCAAGTAAATTTACATGTATTATTAAATCACCGTTTTTTCCACCGTTTTTTCCAGGGTTACCCAAAGCGGCAAGTCTTATTTTATCACCACTTTTTATTCCAACAGGTACTTTTACAGAAAAAGTTTTCATACCAGTTTTATATGCTTTTATAGCAATTTTTTTCTCTGCACCAAAAAATCCCTCTTCTAAAGTAACATCAAGATGAGTTACAATATCAGTACCTTTTATAGGTTTTTGTCTTCTTTCAACACTATCTATATCATTATTAATTTGTGCAGATGAATCTTTTCTAAGCCCAAGTATTTGGTTTAATAAGTCATTAAAAACATTTGCACCTGATTTAAATTCATATTTTACATCTTGTAGTCCTGATTCTAAATTAGCAAAACCATATCCATATTTAGCAACTTGTCTATCATATTTTCTACGTTTTTCTGGATCCATTAAAACTGCATAAGCTTCATTTATATCTTTAAATTTATCTTCAGCTTCAGCACTTTTGTTTTTATCCGGATGATACTCTTTGGCAAGTCTTCTAAAGTTAAGTTTTATGTCTTGATCAGAGCTTTTTCTGTTTACTTCCAATATTTCATAATAGTTTTTGTATTTCATATAGTACCCCTTTAAAAACTAATAGTTTAACTGTTTTTTATTATATCATATTTAATGTAAAATTCAAGATTATTAACTTGCTTTTTTATTTTTTTTTTAGTATAATATGGGAGTGAAAACACAAACGGAGGTATGAATATAATGGACATTAATGATGAGAACTTTTTATCGGCACAAAAAATTGTACCCGTAAAAATAGAAGATGAAATGAAAAGATCATATATTGATTATGCAATGAGCGTTATAGTTTCTCGTGCTTTACCGGATGTAAGAGATGGTTTAAAACCTGTTCATAGAAGAATATTATATGCTATGAATGATTTGGCTTTATGGCCAGATAAACCATATAGAAAATCTGCAAGTATAGTTGGAGAAACTATGGGTAATTACCATCCACATGGTGATGCTGCTATATATGATGCTTTGGTTCGTCTATCACAAGATTTTTCACTAAGATATCCTCTAGTTGATGGACACGGTAACTTTGGTTCAATAGATAATGATCCACCAGCTGCAATGAGATATACAGAAGCTAAATTGCATAAAATAGCATTAGAAATGTTAGCAGATTTAGATAAAGATACAGTAGATTTTGTACCAAATTATGATGATAGACTAAAAGAACCATCTGTATTACCAGCAAAGCTACCATATTTGCTAATAAATGGGGCTTATGGTATTGCCGTTGGTATGGCATCTAATATACCACCTCATAATTTAACAGAAGTTGTAAATGGAATTGTTGCTCAATTAGACAATCCAGATATAACAAATGAGGAATTAATGCAATATATAAAGGGACCAGATTTTCCAACTGCTGGTGTAATAGTTGGAAAAGAAGGAATTAAAGAGGCATATACAACAGGAAGAGGAAAAGTATGTTTAAGAGCTAAAGCAGAAATTGAAGAAGATAATAGGGGAAGATATAAAATAATAGTTACAGAAATCCCTTATCAAGTAAATAAAGCTGCTTTAATTCAAAATATAGCAAAACTTGTACAAGTTAAGACTATCGAGGGAATTTCAGATTTAAGAGATGAATCAGATAGAGAAGGTGTGCGAATAGTTATAGAATTAAAAAGAGATGCAAACCCAAATGTTGTACTAAATTTACTATACAAACATACACAGTTACAAAATACACAAAGTATGCTAATGCTTGCTATTGTAAATGGTGTTCCAAAAGTGTTGACTTTAAGGGAGATACTTGCAGAATATATAAAGCATAGAGAGCAAGTTGTAGTAAGAAGAACAAAATTTGATTTAAATAAAGCAGAGGCAAGACTTCATATTTTAGAAGGTTTAAGAATTGCTATTGATCATATAGATGAAATAATAAAAATTATTAGAAATTCATATGATAATGCTGCTCAAAATTTAATGGAAAGATTTGGACTTAGTGAGGTTCAAGCTCAAGCTATTCTTGAAATGAAACTTAGAACATTACAAGGATTACAAAGAGATAAAATTGAAGAAGAATATAATGAACTTATAGCATTAGTAAAACATTTAAAAGATGTTTTGGCATCTGAGCAATTAGTTAAGAATATAATAAAAGAAGAAGTTATAGAATTAAAAAATAAGTACGGTGATGAACGAAGAACTTCTATAACTCATGGAGTGGGAGATATCGATGTAGAATCTTTAATAAAAGAGGAGACAAATGTAGTTACTCTTACTCATTTTGGATATATTAAAAGAATAGCTGCAGATGTTTATAGAAGTCAAAGGCGTGGTGGAAAAGGATTAACTGCTATGAATACACGTGAAGAAGACTTTGTTGAAAATTTATTTATTACATCAACACATAATAGTTTAATGTTTTTTACTAATACTGGTAAAGTATTTAGATTAAAAACATATGAGCTTCCAGAGGCAAGCAGAACTGCAAAAGGAACAGCAATTGTAAATTTATTACAACTTTCACAAGGTGAAAAAATTGCAGCAGTTATGCCAGTTGAAAATTTTGATGATGATTCGTTATATGTACTTATGGCTACAAGTAATGGTTTAATTAAAAAGACAAAATTATCTGAATATTCAAATATAAGAAAAACAGGTATTCAAGCTATTACCTTAAAAGAAAGTGATGAATTAATAGATGTAAGACTTACAGATGGAAATAATGAAATTATAATGGTTACAAAAAATGGTCTTTCAATTAGATTTAAAGAAGAAGAGGTAAGAGCTGTTGGTAGAACATCTATGGGAGTAAAAGGAATAGAACTTACTAAAGATGATAAAGTTGTTGGTATGGAGCCAATAAAAGAAGATAAAGGATATGTATTAACAATTACAGAAAATGGATTTGGTAAAAGAACAGAGCTTGAAGAGTATAGATGTCAAGGAAGAGCAGGAAAGGGTGTTCTTACATATAAAATCACAGCTAAGACTGGTAATATTGTTGGAGTAGAAATTGTTGATGATGATGACGATGTTATGATGATTACAGATAATGGAATAATTATTAGAATAAATGTAAATGACATAAGTATTTTAGGAAGAAATACACAAGGTGTTACACTTATGAGAACTTCTGATGGAGGAAAATTAATAAATATAGCAAAACTTCCAAATGAAGATCAAGAAGAATAATAAATAAAATTAATAGATAAAGAGCAATATTTCAGTATATTGCTCTTTATATTTGCAAAAAATATATATTATGGTATAATATAAAGGTAATGTAAATTATTAATTTGTAGACTAAATAGTTATGAAAATTTACATAAATGTATATATTTGCAGTAATTTATGTTATAATATATTTATTAAAGGAGGAACTTATATGTTTGAGCTTAGTCCTAAAAATTTGAAAAAGATTTTGCTTATAATAACATATGCTATTGTTTTATGCTTAGCACTTTTAAATTTGGATGTAGTTTTCAAAGTGTTTAGCTATCTTTTTAATTTGCTGAAACCTTTCTTATATGGATTTTGTTTAGCTTTTATTTTAAACATACCTTTAAGTAAGTTTGAAGGAATGATAAAAAATAGAAAATTAAAGAAAAAGGCTAAACAGAAAGAATCTAAAAATATTCCTGAAAAGAAGAATACTAAGCTTAGAGTACTAGGAATAATAGTTTCATTATTAATTTTTATAGGAATAATTTGTTTAACTATGTTTTTAGTTATACCAGAAATTATTAATACATTTAATATTTTTAAAGAAAATATTCCTGCAGCTTTTGCTAAATGTCAAGAATGGCTTGCTGATATGATGTCAAATTATCCTGATATTTTTGAAAAAATAAGATCTTATACACCAGACTGGCAAGCAATAGATACTGATATAACTAATGTAATAAAAAATGCTGCTGCAGGCATAATTGGAGGATCTATTAGATTTATTATAGGATTGTTTAGTGGAGTATTTAATTTCTTTATGGGACTTGTATTTGCTATTTATATGTTAATGCAAAAAGAGACACTTGTAAGACAATTAAAAAAATTGGTTAATGCTTGTGTATCTGAAAGTAAAGCAAGTAAATTACTCTATATAGGAAAAATAACAAATAATACTTTTAAAAAATTCTTTGGTGGTCAATTTGTTGAAGCAGTATTACTTGGAACATTATGTTTTATAGGAATGCAAATATTTAGAATGCCATATGCATTAACAATTTCTGTACTAATAGGTGTAACAGCACTTATTCCAGTATTTGGAGCTTTTTTTGGTACGGCTATTGGAGCAATATTAATACTTGCAGTAAATCCAATGCAAGCTTTATGGTTTGTTGTATTTATAATAGTTTTACAACAAATAGATGGAAATTTAATATATCCAAAAATAGTAGGAGATTCTGTTGGACTACCTGGTATTTGGGTAATGCTTGCAGTACTTCTTGGTGGAAATAGTCTAGGTATTATAGGAATGCTCGTTGCAGTACCAATTGCATCAGTAATATATAAGTTAATACAAGAAAAGGTAAATAAAAATAAATCTATAGAGCAAATGAAGGTGGAATAAATACCACCTTTATTTTTTTTAAAATTTATGTTATAATATAATTACTTTAGTATCTCAGATGATCGCTTGTATATGCAAGAGGAAAGTCCGGACACTATAGAGCAGGGTGCTAGATAACGTCTAGTGGGAGTAATCCTAAGGAAAGTGCAACAGAAAATAACCGCTATAATAGCAAGGGTGAAAACGTGAGGTAAGAGCTCACGAGCAGCTATGGAGACATAGATGTGGTGTAAACCCCACCTAGTGCAACACCAGAACAAAAGACTAAGATTGCTCGTCATCTTTTAAGTTGGTGGCTTGAAGTATATAGCGATATATACTCTAGATAAATGATCATCTAATACAGAATCCGGCTTATGAGATGCTAAAGTTAAAAGAGGTCCTAATTTTAGGACTTTTTTTATTTTTTGTTGACATATAAAAATAATAGTGGTATTATAAATTCACGCATATTAAATATTACCTAATTTTTAATAAAGGAGGGATTCTTATGAGTAATATAGATAAAGTTTTAAGATGTATTCTTTGTAAAAAAGAAATACAATCTAAAGAAAAAATTTTTGATATAACTTTTGGGAATGAAAAAAGAGGATTTTTATGCGAAAATTGTAATAAAGACTTACAATATCATTATCTTGAAAAATTTGAGGAGATGTTAGATGTATTAGATGAAATGAAGTTTTCTCCAGAGTATTATGATGATTTATATGACGATATGGATGAATACTATAGTAAAAGCTTAGGTAGTGGCAATTTATATAAAAACAATATTACCTCTAACAAAAAAATAGTTCAAAAAAAAATAAATCCAGTAGAAATATATAATAATGTAAAAAAATATATTATAGGACAAGATGATGCAATAAAAGAAATAATTACGACTATAATAAGAAATAATACAACTACTAATCCACAGTTTAAAAGCAATATATTTTTAATTGGAGAAAGCGGAAATGGAAAGACAGAAAGTGTAAAACAAATAGCAAATCAATTGGATTTACCGTATACAATAGAAGATGCTTCCAAATATACTCAAGAAGGATATGTTGGAGCTAGTGTTGAACAAGCAATTATTAACTTGATAAATGTTGCTGGAGCAGATTTAAAAAAAGCTTCAAGAGGAATTATTATTTTTGATGAAATAGATAAAAAGACAGATAGTGGAGATAGGGAAAGTGGAGTTTCAACTACAAGTGTTCAAGAAAGTTTATTAAAGCTTGTTGAGGGATCTAATGTTTTGACAACTGTTGGATCTTTTGATACAAGTCTAGTTACTTTTATTTTTATTGGTGCTTGTGAAAATGTATATTTAGCAAGAGATAAAAGACTTGGAAATAAAAACATTGGATTTAGAGAAAATAATGATAATAAAAAACAAGTTGAACTATTACTTGACAAAGGCAAAAATCCTAATTTTCTACCTGATGATTTAATAAATGCAGGTTTTAAAACAGAGCTTATTGGTAGAATAGATAAAATTATAGAATTTAAAAGTATGAATGAAGAAATGGCAACAAGAATTTTATTAGAGTCTAATAATTCTATTTTTAAATTTTACATTAAAGAGCTATCTAATTTAGGAATAAATGTAAAAATGGAAAAAGAAAGTGATATTATAAAACATATAGCTAAAAGAGCAGTAAAGTTAAAAATGGGAGCAAGAGGATTAAGACAAATTGTTGTAGATATGTTTTCTAATATATATTCTGATGTTATACTTAATAAAACTAGTAAAAATGGTAAATATTATAAGTATGACTGCATTATAACTAAGGATACTGTATATAATAATAATAGTTTTAAATTATGTAAAAAAGAAGCTAAAATTTAATTGTAAACAAAATAAAAATAAATGTCAATAATATTGACATTTATTTTTTTTTATAATAAAATTAAAATAGTATTATTTTAACAAGATGGGAGGTCTTTTTATGGAATTTAAAGCTTTAGAAGGAAAAAATGTAGAAATACAAGTAGGAGAAAACAAATATATTAGACATGCAATTCAAACTCATTATGTACAATTAGGAGAAAGTTATATAGATTTAATAAAAAAGTATGTTGTTCCTATTTATGAGGAAGGAGATATAGTATCTATAAGTGAGAAGATAATAAGTCTTTGCCAAAGAAGAATTGTATATAAAAAAGATGTAAAAGTAACAGGACTTGCAAAATTTCTATCTAAATTTGCAATGAGAAGTGATGCAGGTGTTGGTGTTGATAACCCATATAAAATGCAGTTTGCAATTAATTTATGTGGACGTTTAAAAGTAATTTGGGCAGCTATTGCAGGTGGAGTATGCAAATTATTTGGAAAAAGAGGAGTATTCTATGAAATAGTTGGTCAAGAAGTTAGTGGACTTGACGGATTTTATGGAAATGTATTTTCAGATTATGCAGAATTTGGTATAAGAATACCAGAAAACTCAACAGGAGTATGCAATGAAATATATGAAGCTACAGGTGTTAAATGTATGATTGTAGATGCAAATGACTTTAATGTTGAAATTTTAGGTAAAGCAGATAGCATAGGGTATGATGATGCTGAACTTAAAGGAATGGTTAAGGATAATCCTGCAGGTCAAGCTAAGACACTTACACCAATGGTATTAGTCAGAAAAGTTTAATATATAAAAGAGAGGTTGGAGTATGGAAAGTTTATTACAAATGAATAAATTTGAAGTTATTGATATGCCTGGAATGAACACTTTAGCATTTTTGATTGAAAAAGACTATGATGCTTATGCTCAAGGATATTCTTTGTTATCTTTAGAAAAAATCAGAAGTGTAGAAGTAGAGGAAGAAGGAAAAATAAAAAAAATATTTAATGTGTTAGTAGAAGAGGAAGATGAAATTGATGATATTATTTTATTAACACTCACTGATAGGAAAGCATTTTTAAGTACAGGTGTTTTAGATAGTCAAGGCTTTAGAACAGAAGAGACTAATATTCCATTAAGTTATGGTTCGATATATAACATAGAAGGTGTAGAATATAAAGAGGTAAATTATACACCAGATATGAAAAGAAATTTTTCAATTATTGACTCACAAACAGGTGAAGAAGTAAAACCATCTTTATATAAAGATGAAGTAACAGGTCAAATAAAAGGAAGATGTAAGATCATGCCTAATAGACCATATATTGTTTTGGAAGTTAGATTTGAAGAAGATTAATTTATGAAGGGAGTATAAAAATGAGTGTGGAAAAAGTAAAAGGAAATGCAACAATATTACCAGGAAGGCTAACTTATGAAGGAGACGAAATAAAGATAGAAAAAAGTGGTAAGGAACGAAAATTTGATATTTATCTTGATAATAAAAAGCTGATTGAGAGTGAGAAAAAAAGAAAAGAAGTAAGAAAAAAAGAAGATAAAGATAGGAAAATAGATGAAAATCAACCAATAATATAATAATATAGAGGGGTATATGGAATGAGAGGATTTTTTGAAGATTTAAAAAGTAAAGCACCAATATTAATAGTTATAGCATTAATAGCATCTGTAGTACTAGGAGGAGCTTTAACTAAATCAATAACAGATGCTAAAGCTTTAGGATCTGATTCGCTACTTTTTGATGTTTTGTCAACATGGATTGGAAACATTACTAATATGTCTTTCTTTTCGGGAATGTTTAGTGATTTTGGACTGTTTTTACAAATTACTTTGTGGATGTTTGTTATAGTATTTGGAATATATTTAGTTGTAAAGATTCAAAATTCTGGTAAAAGTGAATATGAAGGAAGAGAAAATGGATCTAGCCGTTGGAGTGCTAATGGAGAAGAATATGCAAAAAGATCCGATGGAAAAGAAATTTTAAATAAAAAAGAAGGTTTCATATTAAGTAGGAGACATTATTTAGGTACTGATTTAAAAAAAGTTATTATCAATAAAAATGTATTAGTTGTTGGTGGATCTGGTTCTGGTAAAACAGCATGTTATATAAAGCCTAATATATTACAATGTTTAGGTTCATACGTTATAACAGATCCAAAAGGTGAATTATATAAAGAAACATCAAAATTTTTACAGAGTGAAGGATATGATATAAAAGTATTTAATTTAGTTAATCCAAAATTTAGTGATTTCTACAATCCATTATTTAATATCTGTTCCGAGCAAGATGTTGATACATTAGCCCATATTTTAGTAACAGGTGTTAAAAAAGAAGGCGGTGGAGATGATCCATTCTGGGAAGATACAGCTAAAATGCTAATTAAAGCCGCTATTTATTATGCATTATCTGTACTTCCAATGGAAGAGCAAAATATAGGAAGTTGTATAAATCTTATTCGTCAAGGTGGATCAGATGCATCTATTTTTGACAAATTATTTATAGATGAGCTTAAACCAGAACATCCAGGTAGAAAAGAATATGAGAGCTTTAGAACTTCAGCAGATAAGACAAAACAGAGTATAGTAATATCTGCTATTTCTAAAATGACAGTCTTTGATTCTGGACCAATTCAAAGAATTACTTCATCAAATAATATAGATTTTAGACAAATCGCAATGAAAAAAACAGCAATATATGTTATTACTTCAGCTGCAGAAAGTACATATGATTTTGTATCAACTATGTTCTTTAGTCAGATGTTTTCTATATTATATAAGCAAGCAGATGATTTTGGATCAAAGCTTCCAAATCAAGTATATTTCTTACTTGATGAGTTTGCAAATATTGGTCAAATACCAGATTTTCAGAAAAAGCTAAGTACTACAAGAAGCTTAGGTATAAGTGTTTCAATTATTGTTCAATCTTTAGATCAGCTAGAAGGATTATATAAAGAATCATATGAAAATATATTAGGTAACTGTGATACTCAAATTTTACTTGGTACAAACTCACAAAAAACAGCGGAATATTTTTCTAAGAGTTTGGGGCAAACAACTATAAAAATACAGTCAAAATCTATTAATAAGGATAAGACAGAAAGTCAAAAGCAAGGTGTTTCTATTAGCACCCAAAAGCAAGCTAGAGATCTTATGACTGTAGATGAAATTAGAAGAATGGATAATAATAAAGAGATTCTTTTAGTAAGAGGATTAAAACCTATACTTGCTGAAAAGGCATGGTATTTTAAATATCATCCAAAACGCCAAATAGCAGATAGCTTTACTATAGCAGATATTACTGAAATGCCAGTTCCTGAATCAATACCATATAGGTTTTTCGATGTTCAACAACATATAATTGAAAGAAAAAGAAAAGCACAAGAAGTTTTAAAAGCTAGATCGAAAGAGGTGGATATAGACACATCTTCTTTTAGCGGATTAAATAATAATGATTCTGATTCTTCAAAAAAGACTTATGCAAATAAAGATAATTTAAATTCTAATGTAAATCAAGATAAACCAATAGCAGAAGGACTTGGAAAACTTTCATATAATGATTTATATGAAAATAGTGATGTTGATCCTATATCTCATGTTGAAGATAAGAGAGAGACTAAGAATAATGATGATTTTGATTTACAATCAGAATTGGAGTCTAAATTTGATAAACTTTTTGGAAAAGCTAATAAAAATAACAATTAAAAAGACCTTATATAGGTCTTTTTTATAATCTATTTTGTATTTGTTGTAATTTAAAGATTTATATAGTATAATTTATTTGTAAATTGGAGGATAATATATGGATAAAGTAAAGGGAATAGCTATAATTATTATTGCTATTGTTTCTGTAATAGTTACTGTATTAGTAGCTAATGTTTTGCTAGACACTACAGGAAAAGTAAATCAAGGAAATTATAGAATAAGTGATGTTATCGTAAGATCTAGTGCTGATGTAAAAGAGGTTCAAGATGAAAATGTGGAACTAACTAAACTTTCAGATATGATTTTTGATATAACTCAAACAAATCAAATATCTATATTAATTGATCCAAATGTTAAAGCAAATAATATTAGAATTGAAAATTTAATGGTATCAGATCCAATATTAAGAGGCAAAATGGAAATATATCAAAATGAAGACAAAAAATATGATATAACTCCAGAGTTAAAAAGCATTGAATTGGATTTAGAACAAGAAAATGAAAAATATGTATTAAATTTATATATAAATAATAAAGATGTGTTAACAGGTCAAAGAGTTGCAGAAAATGTAGAGACTATTCAATATGATGCAACTATGTTTAAAACTTTAGGAATAGACATATCTTCTTTAAAGTTTAATGTCTCTTTTGATTTATTAATTACTGATGAAGCTGGTAATATTGTAAAGACTACAATAGCGTTAAATATGCCTACAGAAGAGACTGTAGAAAAGGGAATGTCAATATTAAAACAAGATACATCAGATTATATTTTTACTATTATTTAAAGATAACTATTGAATTTAAATAGAATATATTGTATAATAATCCTATGCCAAGCGATAGAGTACTGTGAACCTTGTCAGATCCGGAAGGAAGCAGCAATAAGCAATATACTCTATGTGCTTGGTTTTTTTTGTGAGGTGAAAGAGTTGGGATATATAGCACTATATAGGAAATATAGACCTAATACTTTTGATAGTATAATTGGTCAAGAGAATGTTACAAAAATACTAAAAAATCAAATTAAAAATGGAAAGATATCTCATGCTTATTTATTTAGTGGAACAAGAGGAACTGGAAAAACTAGTGCAGCTAAAGTATTTGCTAGAGCAATAAATTGTCTTAATCCACAAGATGGAGAACCTTGTAATGAATGTGCAGTTTGTAAAGGAATACTTGATGGGAGTATAACAGATGTCATAGAAATGGATGCAGCATCAAACAACAGTGTTGAAAATATTAGGCAGATTAGACAAGAAGTTGTTTATGCTACAGTTGATGTAAAATATAGGGTATATATAATAGATGAAGTACATATGCTTACAACAAGTGCCTTTAATGCTTTGCTTAAAACTCTTGAAGAGCCACCAGAAAATGTTGTATTTATACTTGCTACTACTGAACAGCATAAAATTCCTGTAACAATTCTTTCTAGGTGTTTAAAGTTTGAATTTAATAGAATTTCTGAGGAAAATTTGTATAAGAGAATAAAATATGTCCTAGATTGTGAAGGGGTAAAATATGAAGATGAAGCGTGTAAATATATTGCAACTCTAGCAGATGGAGCAGCAAGAGATGCTTTAAGTATATTAGATAGATGCATATCTGAGACAGAGGATGTATTAAAATATAAAGATGTAGAAAATATTGTTGGAGCAATAGATAAGGATATAATAAAGAATGTAGCAGATTGTATAGTAGATTATAATTATTTAAAAGCTTTAGAATTTATCGATGAGATAATAAAAAAAGGAAAAGATTTAAGACAATTTACTTTTGAAATTACTAATGAGTTTTTAAATAGAATGGTAGATGATGAGTCAAATAAAAATAGATATTCTAATATAATAGATAAACTATCATCTTTAGATAATGAACTAAAATCTACAACTAGAAAAGAAATAGTATTAAAGTCATGTATTGTTCAGCTTTGTAATCAAATAAGTAGTAAGAGCAATATACAGAGTGGTGAAAGTAAATTAAATAATATTTATATACAAAAAATAGAAAAATTAGAAAAGCAAATAGCTAATTTACAAGAATACATTAAAAATAATAAAATAAATATAGAAGAAGTAAAAGTTATACCGGATAATAGAGTAAAAGAAACTGTAAAAAATATTGAAGCTTTTCAAGTAAAAGAAGAAAAATTAACAGAATTTCCTAATACAGAAGAACTTAAAAAAGCAATAATTGAAAAAGGAAAAATAAAGGTATATTCTGCTCTTGCAGGTGCAAAAGTATACGTAGATGATGTTGTAAAAATTATTACAAAGAATACTTTTGCATATAATATTTTAAAATCAGATGAGAGCATTGATACTATAGCACAAGTATTATATGAAAAATATAAGATAAATAAGAATATAATATTAGAATTAAAAGGAGCAAATGAAGAGTCCATTTCTAAAATAGAAAAGATATTAAAAGATAGTAATATTGAATATACAAAATTAGATTAAACTTGAAATATGAAAGAAATTATATTATAATAAACTTTGTGAAAGGATGGATAAATATGGGAAGTAAATATGGTGGATTTCCTGGTGGTGGAATGGGAAATATGCAAAATTTATTAAAGCAAGCACAGAAGATGCAAGCAGATATGCAAAAGAAACAAAGTGAAGTAGCTTCTAAAGAAATAGAAACTTCTGCAGGTGGAGGAGCTGTTGTTGTAAAGGCTACAGGAGATAAAGTTATAAAGGAAATAATAATAAAAAAAGATGTTGTAGATCCAGATGATGTTGAGATGCTACAAGATTTAGTCTTAACAGCAGTAAATGAAGCTTTAAAACAAGCAGATTCAATGATGGAAAAAGAATTGGGTGGTTTTAATATACCAGGACTTTTCTAGGTGATTAATATGTATTCAGATACAGTTAATAAATTAATTAATCAATTTGAAAAATTGCCGGGAATAGGTCATAAAACAGCGGTAAGGCTTGCTTTTTATATTCTTGAGGCACCAGAAGATGTCGCAAAGGAAATGTCAAAGACTTTAGTTGAAGCAAAAGAAAATGTAAAATTTTGTTCAATTTGTTATAATTTGACAGAGAAAGATCCCTGTGATATTTGTTCAGACAAAAAAAGAGATGATTCAACTATTTGTGTGGTAGAAAATGTAAAGGATGTAATTGCTATGGAAAAGACACATGAATATAAAGGATTATATCATGTTTTACATGGTGCAATCTCACCAATGAACAATATATCAGCAGGAGATATTAAGATAAAAGAATTATTAAGTAGACTTAGCGATGATAAAATAAAAGAAGTAATACTTGCTACTAATCCTACAGTTGAAGGAGAAGCTACAGCTATGTATATTTCTAGACTTATAAAACCGTTAGGTATAAATGTTACTAGAATTGCACATGGAATACCTGTAGGAGGAGATTTAGAATATACTGATGAAATTACACTTATAAAAGCTTTAGAAGGAAGAAGAGAAATGTAAAAAATAGGTGATATACTATTAACATATCACCTATTTTCTATAAAAAACTACAGTGTAGTTATAAATATTATTTGTAATTTAAAAGTTAATATACAAGGAGTATAAAATGAAAATTGGTTTTTTTGATTCTGGACTTGGAGGACTTACTGTTTTAAAAGAAGCAATAAAAAATGAAAAATTAAAGGGAGAGATATATTATTTAGGAGATAATAAAAATACACCATATGGAATAAAGAATAAAGACTTTGTAAAAATGGTAGTAGAAGATAATATTAAGACATTAGTAGAATACGGTTGTAATCCTATAGTTATTGCATGCAATACAGCTACCAGTTTATGTATTAAAAGTTTAAGAGAAAAATATAAAGACATTATCTTTATAGGCACAGAGCCAGCAGTAAAAGTAGCAGCTGATGCATATACACATAAAAAAATACTAGTACTTGCAACAAGTATTACTGTTAAGCAGGAGAAGTTATTAAATTTAATAGATAAATTAGGTATATCGGATTGTGTAGAACTTGTTGCTGCAGACAAATTAGTTAAGTTTGCAGAAGATGTTAACTGTAGTAATTTAAAAAAGGAAATATATAACTATATAGAAAAATTGCTATCAAAATATGATTTAAAAAAATTTAGTCACATTGTACTTGGATGTACACATTTTCCTTTGTTTTATGATGAATTTAAATATATAATTAACAAGTTATATCCTAATTGTGATAATATTAATATTGTTGATGGTGCAAAAGGAATTTCTAATAATTTAATTAAGAACATAAAAAATGTTGACAAAACTTATGATAACTTAAAAGACTTAAGAGTACATATTATTATGACAAAACCAAGTGAAGAATTTAAAATTAGAACTAAACAAATATTAGACTTACCTAAAATTGATATTGAATATAAATTACAATAAAATTACAAAAAAATTTCATGAAAATGTAGCAAAATTTTTTTCTACGTGATATAATTAGGATAGCTTTGAGTAAAGTATGAGGTGTATATATATGAATGATAAGAAAATCTTAATAGTTGACGACGAAAAGGCAATAGCAGATGTATTAAAATTTAATTTAGAAAAAGAAGGTTTTACTACTACTGTAGCTTATGATGGAGAAGAAGCAATAAAACTTGCGTTATCTATCAATCCAGATTTAATTTTATTAGATTTAATGTTACCTAAAATTGATGGATTCAACGTTTGTAAAAAATTAAGAAAAAGCTTAGTTTGTCCTATTATAATGCTTACTGCTAAAGATGAAGTTGTGGATAAGATTATAGGGTTAGAGCTAGGTGCAGATGATTATATGACAAAGCCTTTTAGTATTAGAGAAGTTATTGCCAGGGTAAAAGCAAATTTAAGAAAACATGTTTTACCTGATAGTGATGAAGATAAAAATTCATCAAAAAATAAAATTAAAATAAAGGATATGATTATAGATCCTGAAAGATATATAGCAATAGTAGGAGGAAAAACAATAGATCTTACTATAAAAGAATTTGAGCTTTTAAAAATGTTATCTACAAATCCAAATCAAGTATTTACAAGAGAGCAAATACTAAGAGGAGTATGGGGATATGATTTTTATGGTGATGCTAGAACCGTAGATGTTACTGTGAGAAGATTAAGAGAAAAGATCGAAAAAAATTCAGCTGAACCACAATATGTTCAAACAAAAAGAGGTATGGGATATTACGTTTCAGCATAAAGTTAAGAAAGTGAGCTAAATATGAAGATTTCTATGAAAAAAATTATTAGGGCTATGTGTATAATTATGGTAGTTATAGTTTATATAACTACCATAATTTTATCCGGCTCTATTATTGATACAGATAATATATTTTCTAAAAATAATATAATTGTTTTTATAATATTTGTAGTATTAGCTTATATTATTTCAGTTATTATCTCAAATAAAATAGTTTCACCATTAAAAAAAATAGAAAAAGGAATGAAGTTTATAAGCGAAGGAAAGTTTCCAGATAATTTAAGAATAAAAGAAGAAAAAGAGTTTGAAGAATATAAAGAATTAGCAGACTCTTATTCATCTATGCTTAAAGTTATAAAAAAGAACACGTTTGATTTAAATAGTCAAGAAAGCAAAACTGAAATAATACTTGAGCATATGGCAGATGGAGTTATAGCTTTTTCTACTAGTAGACAAGTTGTTCATATGAATAAAGCTGCAATGAGGATGTTAAATATAACTCAAAACGAAGATACTTTTGAAAAATTATGCAAAAAATTAAATATTACTATCGATTTTGATAAAATTATGTATTTGCCTAATTATCAGAGTATGGAATTTAAAACTCAAATGGGAGAATTAGCTTTAAGTATAGTGTTTGCACCATTTTTTAGTGATGAGCTAAATCCTATGGGAATTATAATGATAGTAAGAAACATTACAGATAGTGTAAAAACAGATAATGTAAGAAAAGAATTTGTTGCTAATGTTTCACATGAGCTAAAAACACCATTAACGTCAATTAGAGGATATTCTGAAACAATAATGAATGGTGATCTTACATATCAAGAAATTATTAAATTCTCTAGAGTAATAAATCAAGAAGCTAATAGAATGAGTAGATTAGTTTCAGATTTGTTACAATTATCTAAGATAGATTATAATAGGGTAAATTGGAATAAAGCTACTTTAAATACTGTAGATATTTTGAAAAAAGTATGTGAAAAAGTAAGATATGAAGCAGAGCAGAAATCTCATAAATTGGAATTAATATGTGCAGATAAAGTACCATCAATTTATGCAGATAAAGATTCTATTGAGCAAATAGTCATTAATATTTTAACTAATAGCATAAAATATACACCTGATGGTGGACTTATTAGAGTGTATGCAGGACCTATTGATGATAGAGTATATATAAAGGTAATAGATAATGGAATAGGAATTCCTCAAAAAGATTTAAACAGGATATTTGAGAGATTTTATAGAGTAGATAAAGCAAGATCAAGAAAAATGGGTGGAACAGGTCTTGGCCTTTCAATAGTAAAAGAAATGGTTGACGGAAATAATGGTACTATAACTATAAATAGTAAATTAAATGAAGGTACAGAGGTTACAATGACTTTTCCAACAAAAAAAGATTAAGGAGTTAATTATGAATTACTTTGATACACATGCACATTATAATGATGAAAAATTTGAAGGAATTGTAGATGATGTATTAAGAAGATGCAAAGAAATTGGTGTTAAATATATTATAAATATTGGATATAATATAGAGAGTTCTATCAAAGCAATAGAACTTTCTAATAGATATAAAAACATATATGTTGCTATTGGTATACATCCGAGTGATGTGGAAAAATGTAGTGTGGAAGAACTTGAAGAGGTGTATAGAAAATACAATAATGGTAAAATTGTTGCAATAGGAGAGATTGGACTAGATTATTCTTACACTAAAGAGAATAAAAATGAACAAATAGAATTATTTAAAAATCAAATAAAGCTTGCAAATAAATTAAAATTGCCTATTTGTGTTCATTCAAGAGATGCATCTTTAGATACATATACAACATTAAAAGAATGTCCAGCAAAGTATGGCACTTTAATGCACTGCTTTTCACCGACTGAAGATTTAGTAAGACTTGTACTTGAAAATGGATATATGGTAGCTTTTGGCGGAAATATAACATATAAAAGAGCAGCGTCTTTTAGTAGATATATGAATATGATACCAGTTAATCAAATTGTCATAGAGACAGATTCTCCATATTTACCACCAGTTCCATTAAGAGGAACTTTAAATACATCAGAAAATCTTCCTATAATATTAGATAAATTGTCAGAATATAAAAATATTTCTAAAGATGAACTATCTCAAATAGTATACCGAAATTCGCTTGAATTTTTCAATATAAAAGAGGAGTAAGAATGTTTTCTTACTCCTTAAATATTTTGAGAATATAACCAAAAAGTTACAATGCTCAAATAGGAATACAAAACTACATGTATTCCACTAAAATATAAAAATTTAGGTGATGTAATGTATAAAAGATATGATAAAATACTATCCAAAATTCCACATATTAATATACACCAAAAACTATATATAAATTTAGCATATCTTAATGATAATATTGAAGATAATACTGTAAGTGATATAGTAACTAAATATATCAAAAAAACTAAATACAAATTTTTTGAGTTTTCAAAAGTTATACTATATCTATAAACGCTTATTCCTAATAAAATATATAATATAGGGTATAAATATTTAAATAAATTATAGTTTTTTGTTATGTGACTTACGGAGACTTTGAAATTTCTTATATCTATACAAGTAACTGTATGTATTAAAATAGCTATTACAGTAATGATAAATATAAAGGAAAATATCTTTTTATAATAGTCAAAGACTTTCATTACATCACCATTAATATTATGAGATAAAAAAAGAGTAATATACAAATTACTCTAAATAACCAATAAATGGCAAATTTCTATATTTTTCATTATAGTCTAGACCAAAGCCTACAACAAATTTATCAGGAATATCAAAACCAGTATAATCAGGTTCAATATTAAATTCTCTTCTTTCTTTTTTATCTAATAAAGTACAAATTTTAAGTGCTTTTGGACTTTTTTCATTAAAATATTTTTTTAAATAATATAGTGTTCTACCAGTATCAATTATATCTTCAACGATTATTACATTTTTGTTTTTAATATTTTGACTAATATCTAAGCTAAAATTAAGTTTACCTGTACTTTGTGTACCATTGTAGCTTGATACTTTCATAAAATCAAGTATTATAGATGAAGATATATTTTTTGCAAGTTCTGTAGTGAAAAAAATAGATCCTTTTAATATACAAATGATTATTATTTCTTCATTTTTAAAGTCATTTTGTATTTGTTGTGCTAATTCTTTTATTCTATTTTTTAAAGCATTTTCGTTAATTAGTGTGTGTAAAATCATAATAATTATCCTCCTGATTTTACAATTATATCATAGCTATAAATTAGATACAACAATATAATTATTAAAAGTGATAAGTTGACATAAATATCAAAAAGTGATATAATACTAATGATTATTTAAAAGAGAACATGAAATTTAATAATTTAATGAAAGGTGGGAGTTTTATGAATAAATCCAGATTATTTAAAACTTTTGCGACTTTAGTACTTATTTTTGTTTTTGCATATATTTTTTTGAAAAACAATCAAGCAACTCAAACAACTCAAGTTAGTGCTTTTGTAGATGAAACAAAATATGAAGTGTACAGTGGAAGGCAAGCTTATGAATATTATAGATCTATTTTAAATGAAAGCGAAAAAGTACTTTATGATGAGCTTAAAGAATCATATTTACAATTTAGATCGACTTTTTCTACAACATTAGATGAGATAAAAAGTAAAGAGTTAAAAAATGCATTTTCTGCAGTAATTCTTGATCATCCAGAAATATTTTGGATAGATTCATATTCTTCAATAGGTGACATATTTACAGGGACTATTAATACTAATATGGTTATACGTTTGAGATATACATTTACTAAAGAAGAAGCTTTAAAAATAAAAGAAGAGATAGAGCCAAAGTATAAAGAAATTATTAGGGAAGCTGAAAAATATAGATCTGATGAAAAAAAAGTAAAATATGTACATGATAAATTAATAGAAATAAGTACATATACAGGATACACGTATAGCCAAAAAGATAAGTTTCAATCTTTTGTTTCAATATTTGAAACTGGCGATACAGTGTGTGCAGGTTATTCATATGGATTTAAGTTTATAATGGATAATTTAGGTATACCTAGTATTTCAGTCGAAAATATAGATAGTACTGATTCCTCTCAATCTCATATATGGAATAAAGTATTATTAAATGGAAAATGGTACAATTTAGATATAACATGGGATGCACAATTATCTAATGATAATGAAGTATCGTATAAATATTATTTATTAGATAATAACGAATTTTATAAAGTTCATCAAAAGCCAAATATTATAATAAATGAATAGAGCAAGAAAAGCTCTATTTTTCTTTTCAAGATTACATAACATTTACTTTTGGCGAAATTTGTGATATAATATTATTGTACTTTTAGGAGGGCATAAAAATGAATATAAAAATAGATACATTATTAAATGAAGAAAAATATGAAGATGCAATAGAGCTTATTAAAGGTGAATATATAACTCTTTATGATAAAATGCTAAATAAAAAAAATGCAAAAAGACCACAAAATAATGATTTTTATTGCTATACTACAAAGGTAATCAATGAATATCCAGATCTAAAAAATAGATTAGATTATTTAAGAAATATAATACTACAAGATGATTTAAGCTATTTAAATGAAATTAGTGTATTAAAGAATACATATGATTATTTAAATTATAATTATTAGAAATAACATTATAGATTTTCTATAATGTTATTTTTTTGAAAAAAATATATAATTTTAGTGAAAATAAAGAAAAATATATATCTTTATGATATAATTTTTTCGGAGGTTGGTTTTATGAAATATTACGATGAGGATGTAGATAAAGTCTTAGCCTCTTTAGAAACCAGTGAAGAGGGTTTATCTACTAAAGAAGCAGAAGCTCGTCTTAATAGATATGGACTCAATAAATTAAAAGAAGTAAATAAGAAAAGTAAATTATCTAAATTTTTAGATCAATTTAAAGATATGATGATAGTAGTACTTTTAATAGCTGCTGTTTTTTCAGGTATAAGTTCATATTTAAATGGTGAAGCTTATACAGATACTATAGTAATAATTGCAGTTGTATTGTTAAATGCTATTATGGGATTTGCCCAAGAGCTTAAAGCTGAATCAGCAGTGGAAAGTTTAAAAAAGATGACTACACCAAATGCAAAAGTTATTAGAAATGGTCAAGTTATGATATGCTCTTCCGAAAAAATTGTCCCTGGAGATATTTTAAGCTTAGAAGCAGGAGATACTGTTCCTGCAGATGCTAGAGTTATATGGGAAGTATCTTCTAGTGTAGATGAATCAATGCTTACTGGAGAGAGTGAACCTATAGCTAAAGATACAGAAAAAGTGAATTCTGATGCACAAATTAATGAAAGAATAAACATGGTTTATTCAGGATGCAACGTTGTATATGGAAAGTTAAAAGCAGTTGTTGTAAAGACTGGTATGGAGACAGAGCTTGGAAAAATAGCTTCATCTGTTCAAAAAGACAAAGAAGTACTATCACCATTGCAGATAAAAATTAATAATATAAGTAAAGTCTTGTCAATTATAATTGCAATCATAATTGGATTTGTACTAATTTATGGAATTGCTAAGGGCAATGATACACTAGAAATTATAATGCTTTGTATATCTCTTGCTGTTGCTGCTATACCAGAGAATTTACCTACAGTTATAACTGTTACGTTATCTTTAGGTACTACTGCTATGGCAAAGAAAAATACAATAGTAAGAAAAATATCATCTGTTGAAACATTAGGCTCTATAGATATAATTTGTTCGGATAAAACAGGAACAATTACTCAAAATAAAATGACTGTAAAAGAAGTTATTTTTAATAATAAAAATTATAAAGTAGAAAAAGAGCCTATAGAAAATAGTGAGCTTTTAATAGACTTAATGGTATTATGTAATGACAGTAAATTTGATCCACAGAATAAAGAAAATTTAATAGGCGATCCTACAGAAACAGCATTATTTAAATATGCTATGGATATGGGATATAATCCACAAAATATAGTTAACGAAAATAAAAGGGTAGCTGAAGTACCTTTTGATTCAGATAGAAAAATGATGACAACTATAAATACTATTCAAGATAAAATTATAGTTGCAACAAAGGGAAGTTTAGATTCTTTACTTAAAAAATGTACTTCATATTATGAAAATGGAAATGTTTATGAATTAAATGAAAAACAGATACAAAAAATTTTAAATTTCGAAAAAGAAATGGCCCAAAAATCTTTAAGAGTATTATCTTTTGGATATAAGGTTATAAAAGAAGTACCACAAGAAGATGAATTGCCAGTTGTAGAAAATAATTTGACTTTCGTAGGCCTTGTTGGCATGATGGATCCTCCAAGAGAAACTGTAAAAGAATCTATTAAAACTTGTCGTGAAGCAGGAATTCGTCCTATTATGATAACTGGTGATAGTTTAAGTACAGCTACAGCAATAGCAAAAGAAATAGGAATTATAGAAGAAGGTACAGGAGTTATCGAAGGTAAAGAATTAGACAAGTTGAGCGATGAGCAATTAATAAAAGAAGTAAGTAAGTATAGTGTTTATGCAAGAGTGCAACCAGAACATAAGGTAAGAATAGTAAAAGCATGGCAAGCAAATAATAAAGTTGTTGCAATGACAGGTGATGGAGTAAATGATGCTCCTGCTATAAAACTTGCACATGTTGGAATTGGAATGGGAAAAACGGGTACAGAAGTCACAAAGAGTGTTGCAGATGTAATATTAATAGATGATAGTTTTAGTACTATTGTAGATGCAGTAGGTGAAGGTAGAAAAATATATGATAATATAAGAAATGGTATAATATATTCACTTGCAAGTAATTTTGCAGAAATACTTGTTGTTATAGTAGGATTATTTAATAATATAGAAATCTTTTTACCATTACACATATTATATATTAATTTAGCTACCGATTCTATTCCTTCAATATGTTTAGCTTTTGAAAAAGCTGCAAAAGGAATAATGAAAAGAAAACCTAAGCCTGTAAATGCACCATTTTTTACACCATTTGTTATAGCAAGTTTAGTTGTTTCTGCATTATTTAAAGCAGTATCTGTACTTGGAACTTATTATTTTGCAAATATTTATTATGGTCAAGATGTAGCAAGAACAATGGCGTTTTTATGTATGGTTGTACAAGAAATGGTATATGCTTTAAATTGTAGAAATTTAAAAGAGCCTATAGTAAAACAAGGAATTTTCTCAAACAAAGCTATGAATATAGGAATGTTAATATTAATAGTAATGCAACTTCTAGTATTCTTAACTCCAATAGGAAGTATATTTGAAATAGTTCCATTAACATTAACTCATTTACTAATAATAATATTAATTAATATTGTGGGATTTGGTGTTATAGAATTATCTAAATTTGGAGTTAGAAAATTTTTTAAAGATATGGAATAAATTTAAAAACTTGAGATTAATTTCTCAAGTTTTTTTCTATTATATTACAATAAATAAATTATGTTGAATAAAGCTATAATATATAATATAATTTTAATATAAATATATTAGGTGATATTATGAAGAGTAATGAGGAATTAATTGAAATAGTAAGAAATAATATAAATAATGTTGTTTTTAACAATTTTGACGATATAGATTTTAATAATTATGATGAAATTATTAAAAAAATAATATATCAAACTAGTGAAAATAATAAAAATATAGAATATCAACAATCTGAAGATATAAATAGAGAATGTATAGAATTTACAACTTTAGATGATATAGATGAAAGTAAATATATTGTATATATAAATGAGCATAGAATAAAGGATAGGATTAGTGATATTTCTTCTACACAAAATTTAGAGGAAAAAAGACAATTAACATTAGAGCTATTATATGATATTATTTCTCAATCGTATGTTGTTTCAAATCAATATAGAAACCAAACTAGTAAAGATATAGAGCAAAATATAATTGGAATAAATAGTTTAGTAGGAGAAAACATTGAAAATAAAGTAACCTATATGCAAAGAAAAGATTCTTTAGATAAACTTAGATTTGACATAGAAGAAGCGTTGAATGATCAAAATTATAATAATAGAGAGTATATTGAGAATTCTTTAAAAGAATATGAAAAAAAAGAAATCTTACAGGCAAGTATTAGAGAAATGAAAGATTATTTATCGAAAATCGACGAACTTGAAAATCAGTATAAAATATATCCAAGTGAAGATAAAAGCAGTGTTTTAAAAAGACTCTTAAAAAACTATAAAAGCAAAATAGAAGATATAGGGAAATATATGGACTCAGATAAAGAAGAATATGAATTTTCTCAAGATGAAGATAAAATAACCAATATTACCAAAAGTTTAGCTGGCAATATGGAAATAAATTATAAAGAAATAGAAGATTTAAAAAGAGATTATTCAGGGAGTATAAAAAAGTATGAAATGCTAAATAATGATATTTTGCTAGCTAAGAAATATTTAAATAATAATATTACTTATTTAGATATAGATGATCCAAATGTTCCAGAAAAAATTAGAAAATTATATATAAATATTCAAAAGGATAATGAAAAATTTGAGTTTATAGATCCAGATGAAATTGTAAAACAGTATATATTAGAAACATATCCTGAGATGTCAATTAGCCTTGGTAAATATTTGCAAAAAGGTAATTTAGAAAATGCAATAGAAACATTACCTGAAAATGTAAAAGCTGATATAGAAGATATTTTAAAAGAAAATGGAAAAAATTATGATGAGTTTTTATTAGAAATATCTAATAAAAACAAGAATGAAAAGAAAAAATTAGAAAAAGAAACTGCAGCTTTTGATAAAAAATATGGAGAAAATTTATATCAAGAATTTAAAGAGTTTACACCAGAAGAAAAAGAGGCGTTTTTTAAATATTCTACTATTGATGATTCTATAGCACAGGGAATATTAAAAAGATTAGAAGAGGAAGCTAAGTCTGTTAAACCATATGTTAGAAAAGAAGAAATTTCTAATATAATTAATAGAGAATATGAAGATGTAAAAGATAATGATATATTAAAAGACTATTATAAATTTAAAGAAGCAAGAGAAACTAATAAGCAAAATATTAATGATAAAATCTTAAATATAATTCAAAAAAGAATAGGAGATAATAAAGAATTAAATAATAAATTTCAAAAATATTTTAATTGTAATGATATTGCAAAAGAATTAAACAATATGGATTATCAAGACTTTATATATTTTTACGATAATATTTACGATATGAGACAAATGATAGAAGAAATAGATGATGAATCAAGACTGCCGTATAAAGACTATATAGATAATTTGGGAGATAAATTATTAAAAGTAGTTAAATATAAGAGCGATGAAGAATTTGAAGATATACTTAACTCATTAAAAAATGATGAAGAAAAAGAAGAAATTATTGGAATTATAAATTATCAAGTACTAAAAGAAAATAGCAAAGAAATGAATAAAATTAATCTTATAGAAAGATATGCTAATAATATATTTAATGAAAATGATTTTATATTAGCAAAGCAATATTGCAATTTAAAATATAAATCAATGGAATTTAATCTTACAGAAAAATCTGCTCTAAATAATATTAAAGTTCTAGAAAACGATGAAGTGGGAGTACAAGAATTAATAAACAAGATGAATTTCTATGAATCTAGAAATTTAGAAATAGATAAAGCTAAAACTAAAAATTATAGAGATACAGAAATAAATAAAAGTGACATATTACATAAAATTAAAAAGAAATTTGAAAGAATTGGTTTAAATGATTATAATAAAAGTCAACCAGATGCATATATCGGATAGGAGAAAGCTATGAATATAGATACTAATGAATTAAAAAGAATTTTAAAAATAAAAAGAGAGTATGATAAAGGATTAATAGATATAGAAATGATTATGCCAGAAGATTATAAAGTTATAAAAATTTTATATGAAAATGAAATTAATGAAAAAAAAGATGAGATAAATAAATTAAAAGATGAAATAAAAGGATTATATAATAATATTGAGAAGATGATAGACCAAATGAATATTAAAAAGTAAAAAGAAATATACACCTCTAAATATTAAATAAAAATCAATAGAGGTGTATATTAAAATTTTATTTTTGAGTATTTTTAAAATCTATATACCATTTAGGAATATATTCTTTAAAATAATTATATTCTTTAAAAATATTGATGCATCTATTTTGCATTTTTTCAACATGTTCCTTACCAAATTTTAATGACCACCTTATTGTATTCATAGAAGAAAAAGCTACATATACTGAATTTATTTTCCAAAAGTAATCTGGTATTGAATAATTAAAATATCCATCAATAAATCCACAACTAAATGGAATACTTTTTGGTACGTTAAATAAATCGTTTTTATAAAAGTCTTCAAATCTATCACTAATTTTTACTCTATTAAAATCTATAACTCCAATTTTCTTGTTTTTTGTATATATTAAATTTCCTAAATGAAAATCACCATGTATATATGTAGCTGGTAAGTTTAAAATATCAAACATATTATTATTTATAAAGTTTATTACCTCTATATCATCTTTAATTCTAATATCTTTATTTTCTACATAAATATTTAATTTAGTTATTATGTCTTTAATAATGTCATCTTTAAGCTCTTCTTGTGTATTAATATTATATTTTTGATTATGTATAGAAAACAAAATTTTTCCTGCTTCTGTTCCTAGTCTATATTGAGTTTTTTTATCAAAAGATGTAATAACTTTGTCTAAGCTTTCTCCTTCAATCCATGTAAGTAGCATATATACATTTTTTCCATTATTACATTTTCCTATTTCTATAGCTTTAGACATTTCAAAGTCTAGTTTATTAAGTGATTTAATAAATTCAAATTCCTTTATTTTCTTTTCATAAAGTTTAGCATCAGATATTCTTAAAAGTAAATTATCATTTGTATAAGTTATAATATGATATTTTTCATCTTTTGAATATCCGCTATTTAATTTAGTAATAGTTTTAAAATTTTTAAAATTTTTAATATCTGAAAAAATATAATTCATAGGATCTCCTCGCATATAATATTATATAAAATTTAATTAAAAAAATCAAAAAAATATAATATTATTATAATATTTTTTGAAATATGTTATATTATATGGTATAACATTTATGAGGAATGCGTATGAATTATTATGAAATATTAGAGGTAAGTACAAATGCTTCAAAAGAAGTAATAAAAAATGCATATAGAGCATTAATTAAAAAGTATCATCCAGATTCATATACAGGTAATAAAATATATGCTGAAAATAAGTTGAAGGAAATAAATGAAGCATATGAAGTACTAAGTGATGATAATAAAAGACTTTTATACGACTATGATAATGGATTTAAAATAGATCCTAATGCTCCAATGCCAGAAGTAGAATCATATTCTCAGTTTAGTGAATACCAAAAAAACAATAATAAAACTGAAAATGAAGTATCAGATAAAAAAGACGATTTAAAATCTAAATTAATAGAGATATTTAAAAATAAAAGAAATTTTGCAATTTGTGTTTTATTATTATTTATAGTTGCATTTATATTTGGCTTTATTATATCTTCTCCAAATAATAGTAAAGTTAAAGAAAATCAAGATGAAAAAGTTACTGAAAGCGATGATGAGAATGATAATAAACAAGACACAAAAGTAGATAAAAACTATAATTATAATAACTATAATAATTATAACAATTTTAATAAACAAAACGATTATGAACAACAAAATAAAAATGAATATGAAAATTCTGATACTACTATAAATAATAAAATTGATTCAAATAATGATGATAATGAAAATGAAAATATAATTGAAGATATTCCATCAGAAAATGAGAATACAGGAATATCTTAACATCTCCTTTATAAGTAAATTTAAATATTTTAGCACTCATTACTTGACAGTGCTAAAATATAGGTATATAATTACTTATTGAATAAAGGAGATGTTTTTTATGAAAGAAAAGCAATTTAAAGCAGAGTCAAAAAGATTGTTAGATTTAATGATTAATTCTATATATACAAATAAGGAAATATTTTTAAGAGAGTTAATATCTAATGCAAGCGATGCACTAGATAAACGTTATTATAATTCTATGACTCAAAAGAAAGAGACTGTAGATAGAGATAAATTAAATGTAAAAATATCATTAGATAAAGAAAATAAAATACTTACAATAGAAGACAATGGTTGTGGAATGAATAAAGAGGAACTTGAAAATAATCTTGGAACTATTGCTAAAAGTGGTTCTTTAGCTTTTAAAGAAGCACAAGAAAAGCAAGATGATGTTGAGATAATAGGTCAATTTGGTGTTGGATTTTATTCTTGTTTTATGGTTAGTAGCGACGTGACTGTAATATCTAAGTCTTTAGATGATGAACAGGCATATAAATGGCATTCAAAAGGTGTAGAAGGATATACAATAGAACCATATGAAAAAGATGAAATTGGAACAAAAATTATATTAAAGATAAAAGATGATACAGAAGATGAAAAGTATAGCAGATATCTAGAAGAATTTGTTATTAAAAATTTGGTAAAGAAATATTCAGATTATATTCGTTATCCTATATTAATGGATGTTGAACATGAAAAATTAAAAGAAGGTTCAAAGGATGAATATGAAAAAGTAAAAGAGACAGAGACTTTAAATAGTATGATTCCTTTATGGAAAAAGAAAAAATCCGAAATAAAACAAGAAGAGTATGATTCTTTTTATACATCTAAATTTTCAGATTTTAGTAAACCACAAAAAGTTATACATACTCAAGCAGAGGGAACTTTTAGTTACAATGCATTATTATTTATACCATCACATCTTCCATATGATTTTTATACAAAAGAATATGAAAAAGGATTACAATTATACTCTAATGGCGTTTTAATAATGGAAAAATGTGCTGAACTTTTACCGGATTATTTTGGATTTGTAAAGGGACTTGTTGACAGTCCAGATTTATCTTTAAACATATCAAGAGAGATGTTGCAACATGACAGACAACTAAAAACACTTGCAAAAAATATAGAAAAGAAAATAAATGCTGAGCTTACTAAAATGTTAAATAGTGATAGAGATGAGTATATTAAATTCTTCAATAATTTTGGCTCACAACTAAAATATGGTGCGTATGATAATTATGGAATGGACAAAGATAAATTAAAAGATTTATTAATGTTTTATTCGTCAACAGATAAAAAATTAACAACATTAAAAGAATATGTATCAAGAATGAAAGAAGATCAAAAAGATATATATTATGCATGTGGTGAGACATTAGATAAAATAGATATGTTACCACAAGTTGAAAAAGTAAAAGAAAAAGGATATGAAATATTATATTTAACAGAAAACATAGATGAATTTGTTGTACAATCTTTAATGAATTATGATGAAAAGAAATTCACTAATATTTGTACTAATGAATTGGATCTTGATACAGAAGAAGAAAAGGAAAAATTAAAAAAGGAAAATGAAGAAAACAAAGAAATGTTTGATGCTATGAAAGAGGCAATAAAGGATGAAGTACAACTTGTAAGATTTACTCATAGACTTAAAAATCATCCAGTATGCCTAACAAGTGAGGGTGCTATATCACTTGAAATGGAAAAGGTGATAAATGCAATGCCTACTGATCAAAATGTGAAGGCTCAAAAAGTACTAGAAATAAATGAAGAGCATCCTATAGCAAACAAATTAAAAGAATTATATAAAGAAGATAAAGAAAAATTAAAAGATTATACTAAGATATTATATTCACAAGCAAGATTAATTGAGGGAATGAGTGTGGAAAATCCTACAGAAATTTCTAATTTAATATGTGATATAATGGCAAAATAAGAAAAATAGACTCTACTTTTAAAGTAGGGTCTATTTATATTTTATTGGTTCAGGAAACTTTACTCCGTGTGTATCTACAGTCATTTTCTTTATTTTTTGATTTTCTAAAGGCTTATCAGACGAATCTGTAGGAGTAGTAGCAATTTTATTTACAACATCCATCCCTTCAATTACTTTACCAAAAGCAGCATAAGATCCGTCTAAATGCGGCGCATTTTTATGCATAATAAAAAACTGAGAGCCAGCAGAATTTGGAAGCATAGATCTTGCCATAGATAGAACTCCTGCTTCGTGTTTTAAGTCATTTTTAAAACCATTTCTTGAAAATTCACCTTTTATTGTATATCCAGGACCACCTGTTCCAATTCCTTGAGGATCACCACCTTGTATCATAAATCCTGATATTACTCTATGAAATATTGTATCATCATAAAATCCCATATTTACTAAAAAAATAAAATTATTTACCGTGTTTGGTGCAACAGAAGGGTATAATTCTGCCTTAATAATATCACCATTTTCCATTTCTATTGTTACTATTGGATTTGACATATATAAAAACTCCTTTCAATGTAGATATTATATCACATTTTAAAATAATTTTAAGGGTTATAACTATATTTTACTATTTTTGCATATTCTGGCTTTTGAGTATTAGTTAATGCATTAATTACCATACCATGAGTAACAACAATAACTTTTGAATAGTTTGAATATTTTTTTAATACGTTTTTTACTCTTTTTTGTATAGATTCTTTTTCTTCCCAATTATATGATGCATTTATATGTTTTCCATTGTTTATATCGTATTGTTTTCTCCATTTTACAACTTTTGAGTAATCATCATAACTATAAGATAAATCTGGTATCCATTCCATTAAATCTAATTCTACTGACATATTTATATTTAACTCTTTAGATAAAATTGATGCTGTTTGCATTGTTCTTGTATATGGTGATGTAATTATAATGTCAGCATCTTTTAAGTTATTATCTTTTGTAAGTTTTTCTACTTGTCTTATACCTTCTTTTGTAAGGGGAGCTAAATCATTCCCAAATCCTTTATATTTTCTTTTATCAATTTCTGTGTAATCTGGTTCACCGTGTCTAATAAATAAAAATTCAACCATATAAATCACATCCTTTATATTATTTTAATATAACATATATAACTTAATCTATCAATAAAATAATATTAGATAAATATACATATTTTGGAAATTGTATATTAAAATTGTTTTTGTTTATGGTATAATTAATATATATAATGGAGGATCATATGTCATATATTGAATTTCAAAGTGTTGTAAAAAAATATAAAATGGGAGAAATTGAAATTGTCGCATTAGATAAAACATCTTTTAGTATTGAAAAAGGAGAGCTTGTGGTAATAGTAGGTGCAAGTGGCGCAGGAAAAACTACTGCTTTAAATATTTTGGGTGGAATGGACGATGCAACTAGTGGTAGAGTAGTTGTAGATGGCAAAGATATTACAAAGCTTAAGGGAAGAGAACTAATAAAATATAGAAGAGAAGATATAGGGTTTGTTTTTCAGTTTTATAATTTAGTTCAAAATTTAACAGCTGTTGAAAATGTGGAACTTGCAACTCAAATTTGTAAGCATGCACTAGATCCTAAAGTGGTTATGAGAAAAGTAGGACTTGGAAAAAGACTAAATAATTTTCCATCTCAGCTTTCAGGAGGAGAACAACAACGTGTAGCAATTGCAAGGGCAATAGCAAAAAATCCTAAATTATTATTGTGTGATGAACCAACAGGTGCACTAGACTACAATACAGGTAAGCAAATATTAAAATTACTTCAAGATATGTCAAGAAAAGAAAATATGACAGTTATAATAATTACACATAATCAAGCAATAGCTCCTATGGCAGATAAAATAATACATTTTAAAAATGGTGTAGCAGTTGATATAAGAAAAAATGATAATGTGATTCCAGTTGAGAATATAGAATGGTAGGTTTTTTATGAAAAAAGCTTTATTAAAAGATAGTGTAAAAGAAATTAGAAAAACATATAAAAGATTTTTATCTATATTGCTAATGTCACTATTAGGAGTAGGCTTTTTTGCGGGTATAAGAGCTACCAGTCCAGATATGAGAAAGACAATAGATAACTACTATAATGAACAAAATTTTTATGATATTCAAATGATTTCTACCTTAGGTCTTACGGATGAAGATATTGAACTAATAAAAAGTAATGAATATGTATCTGAGGTATATGGTTCATTTAGTAAAGAAGCTTTAGTAAATATAAGCAATAATTCGGAGCCTGTGGTAAAGGTACATTCTTTGCTTGATATAAATAAAGTAATATTAATTGATGGAAGACTTCCTCAAAGTGATAGTGAGTGTGTTGTAGAACAAGGATTTTTGACGCAAACTGCAAAAAAAATAGGTGATACAATAGTACTTGAAGATAGTGATGATAGTTTTAATAATGATACATTAACTATAGTTGGTACAGTTGAGAGCCCACTGTATATAACAAGAGATAGAGGTAGTGGTACTCTTGGTACAGGTAAAATAGATTATTATATTTATACTAATAGTACTAATTTTAATTTAGACGTATATACAGAATTATATATTAAAATTAAAAATGAGAATTCATATTTAACCACTTCAGATGAGTATAATAAATTAGCAAATAGTGCTTTAGATAGTATAAATGGTTATGAAGAGCAAATTAATACTAGACGTTATGATGAGTTAATTAAAGAGGCAAATGATAAAGTAGATGAAGCTCAACAAGAATTAGATAAAAATAGGCAAGAAAATGAACAAAAGCTAAATGATGCTCAAAAAGAAATAGATGATTACAGAAAACAAATAGAGGATTCTAAAGTATCAATTAATTCTCAAAAGAATAGTTTAGATACTATGTTTGCAGATTATGACAAGCAAATTCAAGATGGAAAAGTGCAACTTGATGATGCACAAAAAACATTAGATGAGCAAAGAATTACTGCACAAGAGCAAATAAATAATGCTTTAAATACTAAAACTACACTTGAAGAAAATTTATCTAAGGTTGAAATGGGAATTACTATTGCAACAGATAAAAACAATCAAATATTTAATATATTGGAAAATCCTGGTGATTTAAGTGAAGATGAAATTAATTATCTAAAAGGATTAAAAGTTGAAATTGAAGCTGAAATTGAAAGTTTAAATCAAAATAAGGGAGAACTTGAAGAAGCAATATATTTAATAGATAATACTGTAAATCAAATAAATCAAGAATTAGAAGATGCTCAGACTACTATTGATGATCAAAAAATAGCACTTACACAAAAAGAGAATGAAATTAATTCATATAAACAAGAAGCTTATGGTTTAATAGATGATTATTTGGTGCAAATAGATAATTCAGAAAGAGAGCTTAATGAAAATCAAATAGAGTTAGATAAAAATAGAGAAGATTTTAATAATCAAATTAAAGAGGCAGAAGATGAAATTATAGATGCAAGAGAAGAAGTAGCAAATATAGAACATCCAAAATTATATATATTGTCTAGAGATGATAATACAGGATTTAATGGATTTAAGCAGGATACACAAAGTATAGAAAATATAGGAAGAGTATTTCCAATACTATTTTTTGTAATTGCTACATTGATAAGTTTAAACTCTATGACTCGTATGGTAGAAGAACAAAGACAACAAATAGGTACTTTAAAAGCATTAGGATATACAAAACTTCAAATATCATTTAAATATATTTTATATGCATCACTTGCAACAGTATTTGGCGGAATACTTGGAATGAGTATTGGATTTTATTTAATACCAAAAGTAATATGGATGATGTATCAGATGATGTATACAATTCCAAATTTTGTAGTAGAATTTAATTTTGAAGCTGGTGCATTAGGATTATGGTTTGCTATAATTTGTATAGTTGGTGCAACTATATATACATGTTATAAAGAATTAAGAGAAAAACCTGCAATACTTATGAGACCAAAAGCACCTAAACTTGGAAAAAGAGTATTGCTAGAAAAAATTCCATTTATTTGGAATAGATTTAATTTTACAACAAAAGTAACAATAAGAAATATGTTTAGGTATAAAAAGAGATTTTTAATGACAATCATAGGAATACTAGGATGTACAGCTTTAATACTTGCAGGATTTGGACTTAAGGATTCTATAACAAGTATCATTGGAAATCAGTATGGAGAGGTATTTAGATACAATTATATGATAGGAGTAAAATCAAGCTTATCAGATGATGAAATAACAAAATTTAATAATGAAATATTAAATAGAGATGATGTAGAATTATCTGTAAAAACATATTTGTCGACTACAACTATTACATCGGGAGAAGTATCTGAAGATGTACAAATAATGATAACAGAAAAAAAAGAAGATTTATATAGTATAGTAAATTTAACAGACTTAGATGGAAATAAAGTTGAACTAGATGATAATACAATTTATCTTACAGATAAGTTGGCACAGCTTTTAGATGTAAATGAAGGAGATACAGTTACACTAGAAAATAGTGATGGAGAACCAGTTGAAATAAAGGTGGGAAAAATTGTAAGAAATTATGTTTATCATTATGCATATATGTCAAAAGATTTATATAACAATTTAATTGGCGAATATTCTACTAATATGTTAATAGTAAAAAATAATGATTTTGGTTTAAATAATTTAGATAATTTTTCAAGAGATATTATGTCAGATAATAGAGTATCATCATTAACTGATATAGAAACAATGAAAGGTATGATATCTGATATGATGGAATCATTAAATTATGTTGTTTGGGTATTAATTGTATCATCTGGATTACTTGCTTTTGTAGTATTATATAATTTGGCAAATGTTAATATTAGTGAAAGAATTCGTGAACTTGCAACAATTAAAGTTTTAGGATTTTATGATAATGAAGTATACAATTACATTTCAAAAGAAACAACAATATTGACTTTTATGGGAATTGTAATTGGGCTATTTGGTGGTGTGGCACTTACGTCATTTATTCTAAAAACATGTGAAATAAATGTGTTAAGATTTGTTACTTTAATTCATCCAATAAGCTATGTATATGCAGCATTAATAACAATATTATTTACACTTATAGTAAATTTTGTAACATATTTTGCTTTGAAAAAGATAAATATGATAGAATCTTTAAAAAGTGTAGAATAAAGGACGTAAGTCCTTTATTTTTACGTCTAATTTATTTGTATAATTATTTAATATATATTATAATTAATATAACGGAGTGTTGATTATGATAAGATTTGATTGTGATTATTTAGAGGGTGCACATCCTAAAATATTAAGAAAAATTGTAGACACAAATTATGAACAAACACCAGGCTATGGTAATGATATTTATACAAAAAGTGCAATATCTAAAATAAGAAAGTTGTGTAATAAAGAAAATATAGATGTTCACATTGTGTCTTGTGGAACACAAGTAAATTTAGTTGCAATTTCAAGTGCGTTAAAACCATATCAGGGTGTAATTTGTGTAGATACTGGTCATATAAATGTACATGAGGCAGGTGCAATTGAAGCAACAGGTCATAAAGTAATTATAACTAAAAATAAAAATGGAAAAATAACATCTAATGATATAGATAAGATAATGAAAGATTATATAAATGATGGTGCGTGTGAGCATATGGTGATGCCTAAAATGGTATTTATCTCTTTTCCTACCGAATGTGGAACAAATTATACAAAGGATGAACTTAAAAGTATTTATGATATATGTAAAAAATACAGTTTATATTTGTACATTGATGGAGCAAGACTTGGATATGGATTAGTGTCTAAAGATACAGATATAAATACATTAGAAGATATATCAGATTTATGTGATATGTTTTACATTGGAGGAACAAAATGTGGTGCTTTATTTGGTGAAGCGTTAATAATTATAAATGATAAGCTAAAAATAGATTTTAGGCACAATATGAAGCAAAGAGGAGCACTTCTTGCAAAGGGAAGAATGCTTGGAATACAATTTGATGTTTTAATGGAGAACGATTTATACTTTAAAATATGTAAAAATGCAGTAGAATTAGCTATGAAATTAAAAAAAGCTTTATTAGATAAGGGATATAAGTTATTATATGATTCATATAGTAATCAGCAATTTGTGATAATAAATAATGATAAACTAAATGAGCTTGAAAAAGATTTTTCATTTTTTAAATGGAAAATAATAGATGAAAATAATACAGCAGTAAGAATTTGTACTTCTTGGGCTACAGTGGAGGAAAATGTGGATAAATTAATAGAAAAATTATAATAAAAAGGAGATATTATTAAATAAACAAATATCTCCTTATTTATTTTATTTCTTTTTTTCATCTTTACTTTCTAAAACACTATGAACAAGCAAATATCTTTCTGCAAGACCAATATTTTTACAAACATCTTTATCTATTTTACTTCCACTTTCTATAAGTTTTGTAAATTCTTTATCTAAATTAGATACCATTTTATTTATTGTAAAGTGTTCTAGTATTTTATTTCTGCATATATCTTTTATATCTTCTTTCTTATAATTATCTATAATATATAAAATAGCTTTAGTATATTCATCTATTTCTTCTTTTGAATAGTTAAAGTCAAATTGTTGATCAGGTGTTTGGTATGGCTTTATTAGCATACCGCAGTCTTCTCCTATAAGTTCAGCTTGTCCTCCAACATCAGAGGATACTATAGGAACTCCCATTGATAAAGATTCATAAGTTGTAAGTGTGAGTCCTTCTCTTAAAGAGCATATAAGAGTAACATTAGCAACTTTATAAAATGGACGTACATCTTGTTGCATGCCAAAGCAAGTGACATATTCTTCTAAATTGTTATCTGCTATATATTTTTTTACATCTTCAAATGCAGCACCATCTCCGGCTATAGCAAGTCTTACATCTTTTCTTGTTTTTAGAATATTTTGTAATACTTTTATTGCAAATAGCGGTCTTTTATAATGTACTATTCTACTTGGAAATAAAATTACTTTTTTTCCCTTATACATGTTTTGTAATTCTTCATCTTTTTCGTTAGGAATATCTGGATCATAAAATGATGCATCAGTTCCAATATAAATTGGCTTTACATTTTTTACACTTCTTTTCATAGTTTTATACATTACATCTCTTAAATGTGCAGTACATGTGTATGTAGCATCTAAATAATTTGCAACTGCATTAGAGTCTTTTGGAAATCCTCCATTTCTTAATGTCCAATTTTCAGCATGTATATAATCTACAAAAGGTATGTCTTTAAAATGACATTTTAACCAAGGAAGAGCATAATATCCGTAGTAACTATTACTTAGAAATACTAATTTAATTCTTCTACTTCTAATTATATATTCTATAAAAGATGCCCAGTCTTTTCTTTTTAAAAAAGTTGTTAAATCAAAATATTCTTCAACATATTGTTCAATTCCTTGTCTTAATGCATAATCACATTTTTGAGTTGTTATAACAGATATTTCGTAATTTTTTTGCTTTAGTCCTTTTATTAGATTTAAATTAAATATATCAGCACCACCAACTACAGACCAGGGTAATATAAATAATATTCTTTTTACATCATTATCTGGTACAATAGGTTTTCTTTTTAAATCTATTTTCTCTGGTACATTTTTATAATCTACTTCATAACTGTCATCAAATTGTATGATCTCTGTTTTGGGATTAATTTTATCCATTACTTTTGTAAGTTTATTATTAAGTTTATCATTAATTGTTATTCTGATTTTTTTTGCTTCTTTAGTATTTCTTTGCCAAAATCCATAAAATCCCATTTTTAATGGAATATATTCTTTAGAAAGGAATGTAAGCCATAAATACCAATCTTCAAAGGTATCATTTCCAAGTTTTAAATAATCTTCTAAAAATTTATCTTTTCTCACAAATATATCAGAAGGAATTATATTCTTCTTTTTTTCTTCAGATATACTTAATTTGGTATTATATAATTGATTTTTTGCACCAAATTCTACAGTTCTTGAATATGCAAAGACAGCATCTTTATTAAATGTCATTGTAAAAAATCCACATTCAAGCATTGTTTTATCTAGTAAATTATTTTTATTTAGTATAAACAATAAATCACAACTTGCAATGGTTGCACCGTATTGTTTTGCTTGAGATATACTTTTGTATTCATATGTATAGATTTTTATTCTTTTATCTTTTTTAGCATATTCATTTAAGATTATACTTTCATTATTTGTTATTACAATCCATTCCCAAAAAGGAAATGTTTGATTTTTTAGTGAATTTAGTGTTTGAATAATATATTCTTCGTTATCTTCTTTATCATATACAGTTATTATACTAATAAATGGATCGGAAGAGTTAATGCTAATTCTTTTTGTTTGCTCTTTACCTGGTTGTAAGGTAAAGTCAAAATATTTCATTTCATTTAATGTTTTTAATTTTCTTCCCATATAAATTCTCCTTATAAAAATAATTTTTAGAATATTTTAATGATATGTCTATTATATGCAAAAAAACTTCCAATAAAATAAAATGCTTTATTAAGTGCAAATTAAATATATTGAAAGCAAGATATTTGTATTAATTTTATATTAAGTTTATCATAAGCAAAACAAAAAATCAATATAGTTTTTAATATTAAGTTTCGACAAAAGTGTCTAATTGTTACTTAAAAATTAATATCAAAATAATTTTTTATAAAAAAACTATTGACAAATAATAATAAACATAGTATCCTAGATACAACAAAAAGGGGAAATTTTTATGAGAAATATATTAAACAATAAAGGTTATAATCATCATATTAAGTAAGCTTGTGTCTTAAATTTAGGCACAGGCTTTTGATGCTTGTGCCTTTATTGTTTTAGGACCTTAAAGGTACTTGTAGTACTTTTAGGGTCCTTTTTCATATTTATATTAAAATTGGTCGCGACATTTTAATATAGTTTTTACTTTTTGTATTTAATTTTAAGGAGGAAATAAAAATGAATAAGAAGATTATAATTGCTTTAGTAATTGTTATTATTTTAGTATTAGTAGTAGGTATTTATTTTAATTTAAATAATCAAAAAGAACAGGAAAATATCTTAGTGCTTGGAATGGACGATAGTTTTCCACCGATGGGATTTAGAAATGAAAATAATGAGTTAGTAGGTTTTGATATTGATCTAGCACAAGAAGTATGTAATAAGTTAGGCTTACAGTTAAAAGTACAACCAATATCTTGGGCTGCAAAAGAACAAGAATTAGATTCTGGAAATATAGACTGTATATGGAATGGTTTTGGATATACAGAAGAAAGAGATGAAGCTATGACTTTAAGTAAACCATATATAAAAGATAAGTCTATGTTTGTAGTAAAAACAGATTCAGATTATAGTAAACAAGAGGATTTGATTGGCAAAAAAATAGGTGTACAAAGTGGCTCTATACAAGAAAGAAGACTTTCAGAATCTGAGTTTGGAAAAAGTGTTGGTGAGGTTATAGGATATACAGATTATTTGACTGCTTTAATGGACTTAGAAACAGGAAATGTTGATGCAGTATATATGAGTGAAATATCTGGAAATTATATTATGAATCAACAAGGAAAAGAATTTAATACTTTTGATGCTTCAATAGGAGAAGAATCTAAAGGAATGGTTATAGCATTTAAAAAAGGAAATATAGAGTTAAAAGATAAAGTTGAGCAAGCAATAGAAGAGATTAGACAGGAAGGTAAGCTTAGTGAAATTTCAATTAAATGGTTTGGCAAAGATATAACAAATAATTAATGGGATGAATTATGGATAATATTTTAAATTTGTTTAATATACTTTCACAAGGCTTATTTACTACTATATTAATTTTCATACTTACATTATTATTTGCAATACCTCTAGGTATAGTAGTAGCTATTGCTCAAAATTCTAAAAATAAAATATTAAATGCTATAATAAAAATTTATATATTAATAATACGTGGAACACCTATGATGCTTCAAATAATCTTTGTATATTTTGCACCATATTATTTGTTTAAGCTATCATATGATAGATTTTTAGCAGTTATAATTGCTTTTGTAATTAATTATGCAGCATATTTTTCTCAGATATTTAGAAGTGGAATATTAAGTATTCCTAAAGGTCAAAAGGAAGCAGCTTTTACGCTTGGCTTTTCTAAGACACAGACTTTTTTTAAAATAATACTACCACAAGTTATAAAAAGAATTTTACCTTCTATGTCAAATGAGGTTATATCACTTGTAAAGACAACATCTCTTGCACAAATAATTGGAGTTACTGAGGTTTTTGCACTTGCTCAAAAGCAAGCAAGTTTTCAGTTTTCCATACTACCACTTTGCATTGCAGCTTTAATATATCTTGCACTTTGTACAATTATTACCTTTGTATTTAATAAGCTAGAGAAGAAGTTTAGCTATTATACTATAACTTAAGGAGGATATAATTATGAATGAAATTTTAAAAGTAGAGAATTTGGTTAAAAAATATAATGATTCCTATGCAGTAAAAAATGTATCGTTTACAGTAAATAAAGGTGAAGTTTTAGTTATAATTGGTGCATCAGGTTCTGGTAAATCTACTATACTAAGATGTATAAATCAGCTGGAAAAAATAGATGGTGGAAATGTAACAATAAATGAAGATTCAATGATAAAAGAGATGAAAAACGGGAAAGTAATATATAATACAAAAGATATTTTAAATAAGATGAACTTAGAGTGTGGTATGGTTTTTCAAAATTTTAATTTATTTCCACATTTATCTGTACTTCAAAATGTAACCGAAGCTATGGTACATGTATTAAAGCTAGATTATAAAGAGGCAGAAAATAAAGCGTTAAAAATATTAGAAAACATGGGCCTTAAAGGAAAAGAAAGAAAATATCCTTGTAATCTTTCAGGTGGTGAGCAGCAAAGAGCATCTATTGCAAGAACACTTGCTATAGCTCCTCAAATCATATTTATGGATGAACCTACAAGTGCACTAGATCCAGAACTTGTAGGAGAAGTATTAAAAGTAGTAAAAAAACTTGCATCACAAAATAGAACAATGGTAATAGTAACTCATGAAATTCAGTTTGCAAAAGAAATAGCAGATAGAGTTATATTTATGTGTGATGGTAAAATTATAGAGGAAGGAATACCAAAAGATGTAATAGATAATCCTAAAAAGAAAAGAACTAAAGAATTTTTAAAAAGATATTCAAATTAAGGAAGTGATAATATGTTAGAAAATTTAAGAAAATATAGTGTATTTAAATATTTTGAAGAAATTAGTAAAATACCTAGAAAATCTGGTAATGAACAGGAAATAGTAAAATATTTAGTAAATTTTGCTAAAGAAAGAAATTTAAAATATTATACAGATGAATATAACAATATAGTTATAATAAAAGAAGCATCAAAGGGACAAGAATTTAAAAAGGCAGTAGCAATACAGGCACATACAGATATGATTTGCGAAAAGCAAGATAATGTTCAGCATGATTTTTTAAATGATCCATTAAAATTATATGTAGATGGAGATTATATTAGAGCAAAGGGTACGACACTTGGAGCAGATAATGGAATAGGTGTTGCATATATATTAGCATTACTTGATTTAGACAATATTGTATCTCCTAAACTTGAATGTATTTTTACATCACAAGAGGAGACTACAATGCTTGGAGCAATTAATTTAGATATGGATAAGATAGAGAGTAATAAAATTATTTCGCTAGATGGTTCAAAAGAGGGAAAAATGCTGGTAAGTTCAGCTGAGTGTGAAGAATGGATATGTACATTACCATATAAAACACAAAAAAATGAATATAAATATTGCTATGAGCTTATTTATGATAATTTTAAAGGAGGACACTCTGGCGCAAATATCGCAGATGAAAAAAGAGGTAATCCAATAAAGCTTGGAGTGGAATTATTAACAAAATTAGATACATATAGGATTATACGAATAAATGGAGGAAGTAGAGTAAATGTAATACCACGTAATGTAAATATTACTTTTGCCACAAATGATGAAAATGTGGAAAGTATATTACAAGAATATATTAATTTTCAAAAACAATTTTATGGAGAACAAGTAAATATAGCTTTAGGTAAAATAAAACATCAAGAAAAAGTGTTAGATGAGAGAGTATCAAATGATTTGATTGGTTTTATATTTGAATTTGAAAATGGAGCAATAAAAACAGATGAAGAAGGTAACGTGGTACAATCTAGAAATATGGCACAAGTTAATATAAAAGAAAATGAAGTAAATATTGCTTTTTCTCAAAGAAGTAATGTTAAAGAGGCAGAGGAGCAATATTTAGATAATTTAAGTAATTTAATATCTAAATATAGTTTAACTGTAAAATGGACTCAAAATTTAAAAGGAGTACCAAAAAAAGATAATAATAATTTAGCTAATACTTGCAAGGCAGTATATGAAAAGATGTTTGGAGAAGATATGGAACAAATAATATCACAAGGAGTAGTTGAAGGAGGATTTTTTGTTAGTAAAAAGCAAGATTGTGAGTACATATGCATAGGACCTAATTTATATGATGCACATAGTCCAAGTGAAAGATTATCTATTAAATCTACACTTAAAGTATGGAAGTATTTAAAAAAATTAATAAGAAAAATATAATTGTGATATGATTAAAAATGTAGCTAGTATTACTTGTAAAATTATGTTATACTTGTTTATATAATATTTTGAAAGGAATAATAATTATGATATATATAACAGGTGATTGTCATTCGGATTTTACAAGATTTTCTACTAAAAAATTTCCTATACAAAAAGATATGACAAAAGATGATTATGTTATTATTTGCGGGGATTTTGGTGGTGTATGGAATTACATGTATGAAAATACAAGTGAAAAGTATTGGTTAGATTGGTTAAATGATAAAAATTTTACAACATTATTTGTAGATGGAAATCATGAAAATTTTACTAGATTATATGAATATCCAATTAAACAATGGTGTGGTGGAAAAGTACATAAAATACGAGATTCTGTATTTCATTTAATGCGAGGGGAAATTTATAATATAGATGGTAAAAAATTTTTCACTTTTGGTGGTGCTAGCTCACATGATATAAGAGATGGTATATTAAATTTAGATGAACAAGAAAAAATATATAAATATAGAAAAAGGGGTGCATATTTTAGAATAAGAGATTTTTCATGGTGGGACTTAGAGCTTCCAACAAAAGAAGAAATGCAAAATGGAATAGATAACTTAAAAAAAGTAGGTTATGATGTGGATTATGTTATAACGCATTGTGCACCAACAAGTATACAAACTCTAATAAGTGGAGAAAGTTATAGAAAAGATTATCTTACAGATTATTTTCAAAAAATATATGAAAAAACTAAATTTAAAAAGTGGTATTTTGGACATTATCATGATAACAGGCAAGTAAATGAACAATTTATTTTATTATATGAAGATATAGTAGAATTAAAGTAAGAAATAGTAAATTAAAAGCAGAAATACAAAAATGGATTAAAAAATGTGAGAACAAAAATTATTATAATGATATATTTTAGAGGATATGATTATAGGTATAAAGCAGATAAATACTTATAAAAATAAATAAGATAGTTATATTAAATCTAAAAATGTGAAAAATGTAGTAAAAAGCTTTCTAAAAATGTGATAAATACATATTGAAATGCTTCTAAAAATGTGATAAATTTTTAAAATATGTAGTAAGAATATAAAAACACACCTTGTTGGTGTGTTTTTACATGCCATATTGCATGTTAGAATTGTATATATTTGAGTTGTATACAAAAGAATTATTAGATATTGTAACAAATTTAATAGAGAAAATATCACAATATAATAAATTATTATCTTGTACTGATCTAAGTACTATGTAACTAGCTCCAACATCAAGTAGTATACCTATTCTATCTTGCATATTATTTGTTCCAATTAAAAATTCTACTTTAACTAGTTTACCTATATAATTTCTTAAAAATGCAGGAGTATAAATTGAATTGGTAAGATTTTCAGGCATGTTAGAAGGTGTTGTTGTATCATTATTTAATTGTACTGCTTGACGTGAATTGTTATTTATATTATTTAACATATTTTTATTCTCCTTTCAAAATTATGTGCTTGCATATAAACTTGTAGGTGTATAGAAACAGTGATTTAATATTCTTGTGTGTAATGAGCCTGTGCCATTATATGGGAATTCTTTTGGACATGTTGGCCTAAATGGATTCATAAACCATAAGCAATCTCCAGCAGCATTTAATCTATTTCCACTTAATGCCCAATCTGCAATAGCATAGTGTGTTTCATCTGGTGTCATGTTATATATGTTTTGTGGGTTATATGTACCTTGTAACATATCAGTTGCACAGTTGAATTGTCCTTGCTGAAAGATTATATTTCGTATATTTCCGCCTTGAGATATTCTAAAATATTCGCCTGTTGACACATTTACTCTATTCATTATTACAGATGCAACTGCTTTCATTCCATTGTCTCCTTCTCCACCAGCTTCGCACATTACAATTCTTGCTAAAAGCTCTCTATCTGAAAAGCTCATAAAATCACCTACTTTAACTAATATAATATTATGTTTAAAAATAAATATTGTTAAACCTTTGAATATAAAATTTAAGAGTTGTTACGTAAAATACATTTTTTGTACATAAAAATTTGAATTTTGAGTACTTGTATTATATACTATTTATATCATACTTTAGGAGGATCAAGATGAAATGGAATCAGATGATACCCGAGTTTGACGTCTTTAATTTAAAAGAAAGTCTACATTTTTATATAGACTTAATAGGGTTTAATGTAGTATATGAAAGAATAGAGGATAAATTTGCATTTATAGAGTTTGAAGATGTACAAATAATGCTACAAGAAATAAATAAAAGTGAGAATAAATGGGAAACAGCAAAGCTTGAATATCCACTTGGTAGAGGAATTAATTTTCAAATAGATGTTATCAATATAGATAAAATATATAATAGGTTAAAAGAAAATAAATATAAAATATTTGTAGATATAGAAGAGCACTGGTATAGAAAAGATAATGTACTTATGGGGTGTAAAGAATTTTTAGTACAAGATCCTAATGGTTATGTTTTAAGATTTAGTAAAGATTTAGAAGAGAAAAAAGTATAGAAAAGGTGAAGAAGATGAATTATAAAATTGTAAATGGTTCTGTATCATATGGAGCAGATACAATATTAGAAGAAATAAATTTTGAAATAAAAGAAAAAGATAAAATAGCAGTAGTTGGTAGAAATGGTTGTGGTAAATCAACTCTTCTTAAAGCTATAATAGATAATGAAATGTTAGAGCAAGGTATAGGTGAGCAAAAATTTGGTGTATATAAGCAAGGAAACCCTGTAATAGGATACTTAGAGCAGGTACAATTTGAAGATGATAACTGCACACTTTTGCAAGAAATTTTAAAGATATATAAGCCAATAATAGATTTAGAACAAAAAATAGCAAAATTAGAAGAAGAGTTAAAAAGTGATTCTACAGAGAAAAGTATAAAAAATTATACATCTGCACTAGAACTATATGAATTATTGGATGGATATACATATAAAAAGGAATATTTAACAGCTCTTAATAAATTTGGATTTAGTGAGAATGATTTAAATAAAAATATAAATGATTTTTCAGGAGGACAAAAAACTAAAATTGCACTTATAAAGTTAATACTTAGTAAACCTGACATATTGTTGTTAGATGAACCAACAAATCATTTAGATATCACTACTATAGAATGGTTAGAAAATTATTTAAAAAATTATCCTAAAGCCATTGTAATAGTATCACATGATAGAATGTTTTTAGATAAAATAGTAAATAAAGTATATGAAATAGAGTATGCTTCTATGACAGAGTATACAGGGAATTATAGTGCTTTTGAAATTCAAAAAAGAGAAAATTATGAAAAGCAATTAAAAGACTATGAGTATCAACAAAAAGAAATAAAAAGATTACAAGCAATAGCAGACAGATTTAGATATAAACCTACAAAGGCAAAAATGGCATTATCTAAACTAAAGAAAATTGAGCAAATGGTAAAAATAGAAGAGCCTAATAAATATGATTTAACTACATTTCATACTAATTTTAAGATTAATACAGAAAGTGGAAAATTAGTACTAAAAGTTAAAGATTTAGAATTTGGATATGATGCTTCTTTAGGTAATTTATCATTTGAAGTATATAAAGGTCAAAAACTTGGCATAATTGGAGCGAACGGAAAAGGAAAATCTACACTTTTAAAAACTTTAATGGGGTATATACCTAAAATATCTGGTGAATATAAATATGGATATCATGTAGAAAAGGAATATTTTGATCAACAAATGGAATTTGTAGATAAAAATAAAACAGTGATTGAAGAATTTAGTGACTCTTTTCCAAATCTAACTATAACTCAAACAAGAAGTGCACTAGCATCATTTATGTTTTATGCAGATGATATAGAAAAGCCAATAAATCTTTTATCTGGTGGAGAAAGGGTAAGATTGCAGCTGTGTAAAATATTTAAAAAAGGACCTAATTTATTACTACTTGATGAGCCAACAAATCATATGGATATAATTGGTAAAGAAAGTTTAGAAAACATACTAAAATCATATAATGGAACTTTAATTGTAGTATCACATGATAGGTATTTTATAAATAAAATAGCAGATTCTTTAATTATATTTGAAAATAATAGTATTAAATATTTTAATGAAACATATTCCCAATATTTAGAAAAAAGGGAAGATGAAAAAAGAGAAGTAGTTATTAATGAAACAGAAAAAAAGAAAGATAAAAGTACTTATTTTGAAAATAAAGAAAAGAATAGAATTAAAAATAAGATAAAAAGACTTGAAAATGATATAGAAAAACTTGAGGAAGAAATAAAAAATATTCAACTTGAAATGCAAAAGGAAGAATTTTGTACAAATTATATTAAACTTTCTGAGTTTCAAAAAAATATAGATGAAAAAAATAATGCTATAGAAGAAAAAATGAAAGAATGGGAAGACTTAAATAAAACAATAGAATTATGCAATGTTGAATAATTTTTTAATAAATGTTAATATTTTAGTAGGTGATAGTATGGATATAGAAAATGATGATAAAGATTTAGATAAAAAATTAGATGAGTTGTCAGAAGTAACTGATCAGAGAATACATGAATTTTTAACTAATGTTTCACATAATAAAAGAATAAATATGAATCCGTATAAAATATATGAGGAAATAACAAAGGAGAAATAGTATATGAACAACATTGATATAAATCAAACAGATTTTAATGACTTACAAGATATAGCATTGGAAATGTTTGATAAATTTGTATATAATAGATCAAATTTGAAGCAAGAAAAATTTGAAAAGGAATTACGTACGTATACTAGAAGAATACTTAATGCAAATTTAGTAAAAGATGGAATAGATGATGCTAAAATTGATATAAAATCGGTGGATAAAAAGAAAGCTAAAACTGTAAATGGATCTATGAGTTTTAAAGAGGACTACGGTAAAAAAGATAATTCTGTTTTAAAGGTTAATTTTAATAAAATAATAAATGGAAGTAAAAGAGGAAACAAAGGATTATCTAGTCCAAGTACAAAAGTTAGAATGGAAACTATTACTAGATATATAGAAACTATTCAACATGAATATAGACATTATAAACAAGAAAGAGCAACTAGATTAAATGAAGATCATGTTGGATATACAGCGGAAGAAAAATATTTGATGTCTAAAGAATTTGCAAGCATGGGGATAAAAAGAAGATATTTTTATAAACTTAAGAATAATTATAAAAATTTCTTTATAGAAGCAGATGCAAGACTTTCTGGAAAAACAGAGTCTCTTATGATTTGTAAAAAAGCATATATGCTAACAAAAGAATTAGCAAGATCAGGTCAATTAAAAAATATTACACCAGATGATGTTGACAAAGATGTTTTTGATAGAGCTGTAAGTAGAGAAACAAACGATATTGTAATGAGTAATGAAATGAGTTTGTTTGACTCTACAGGTAATAGAAATAGGATCACTAGCAATGCTGCAACGATTGCAATAGCTAGTGATAGTAGAATATTAAAAATGTATCCTCTTTTAAATATAGAATATGATAAAGATGGAAGAAAAAGAACAATTGATGAAATTATTAAAATTGAAAATAGAGAATCAAAAGGTGAAAATGATCCAGAAGCTAGAAGGCAAATATATGAATGTTTTAGTAAAATATATTCTGAAAAGGTTCTTTATGGAAAAAATAAAGAATTACAAGAAGCTACAAAAAGATTAGGGAAAGAAGAATTTGCAATAATCTTTAATAGATGTAAAGAATATAATGAAAATGATTTTATGAAGAAAAAGCAAGATTTATACAGATTAAAAGAAGATACAAAATGTATTATTGATAGAAATACATTTTCTACTACTAGTAGATATACTGAATATATGAAAACAGAAGAGAAAAAGATAGATAAAGTATATGGTGATATTGAGCAAAAGTTAGAGTATAAAGAGAAAATAGCAGCTAATGTAAAAGCAACTTATAATAATAATACTCAGATAAAAAGATCATTAAACGAGGAAATAGAAACTAATAAGAAGTATAAAAATAGAATAAAGATATTTAAAAAGCCAATGATGATTTTATATAGAGTATCAGAAGTTTTTGATAGAAACAAAAAGCAGGAAAAAAAGAGAGTAGATCCTAATACATTAAGAAGGAAAAGTGTTGTAAGTAATAATAGTTTTGAATATTATGATAAAGAAGATGTAGATTTAGAGCTTAAGAAGAAGGAATTTAGAGAGAAAAAAGATATAAGAGATCAAAAGCTAGCACTTTTAGAGGAAGCTAAAGATTGTTATAGAGAATCAGAAAAATATTTAAGTTTAAAAAATAAGAATATTGAAAAAAGTAGGTAGAGTTATGGAAAATATTAATATTTTAAAAGAAAAATATGATAAAGGAGAAATAAAGCAAGAGGAATTAACTAAAGAACAAAGAGTACAAATTGGTAAACTTTATGATAAGGAAATAGAAGAGATAGATAATGAGATAAAGTCTCTGGATTTAGAAATAGAGGAGTATAAAAATAAATTAATAAATATTATCGAAAAATTAAAAAGCAATAAATAGTAAAAAAGGAATTAGTATTAGCTAATTTCTTTTTTATATAATATTTGACGAAGTATATAATTATTGATATAATCAAAATACAATATTAGTTATTTTACATATAGTTGGAGGAAAAAATGAAAAATATTTTACTTGTTGTAGATGTTCAAAATGGCTTTATAAATAGTTATACAGAAAATACTAAAAATAAGATTGTGAAATTATTAGAAACCAATATATTTGATATCGTAATAGCAACTAAGTTTAAAAATAATGAAGGAAGTAATTTTGAAAAAATACTTAAATGGAATAAATTAAAGAATGAAAAAGAGCAAGAAATAGTTAAAGACATAGAAAAGTATTTGGATTTTATTATAGAAAAAGATGGTTATTCAGGATATACAAATGACATGATTAATATATTAAAGTCAATTAATAATAATTTGTCAGATAAAGTATATATATTAGGCTTTGATACAGATGGGTGTGTACTTGCAACTGCAGTTGATTTGTTTGAAGATGGAATAAGGCCTATAATATTAGCAGACTATTGTGCATCTACTGGTGGAGATGAGTATAGTAATGCAGGAATAAAAGTACTTCAAAGACTTATTGGAAAAAATAATATAGTTTTAAATAAAAATATAACAAAAAACTTTATAGAAAATTTGAAATAAAAGGAGCTTATATGATAATTTTAGACGTTAATAAAATAGGCATGAATTATGGGTATGGACAATTATTTGAAGATATATCATTCTCATTAAATGAAGGAGAAACAATTTCAATAGTGGGTCCCAATGGATGCGGAAAATCTACATTACTAAAAATTATAGCTGGAATTGAAAAGGCAGATAATGGACAAATAAGTATTAAAAAAGATGCAAAAGTAGCATATTTAGATCAAATAGGATCTAGTACTATAGATGATAGAATAGTATATGATATATTAAAAGACACATATAAAGATTTAAATGAAATTGAAAAGAAAATTAAAAGCTTACAAGAAAAATTAAATTCTGATATTAAAGGTGAAGAATACAATAAAGTATTAAATAAATATTGTAATTTATTAGATAGATTTTCTGAACTTGGTGGATATGATATGGATATAAATATTAATGCTGTAATAGATGGACTTAATATAAATAAAGAAATATTAAATCAAAAGTATAATTTATTAAGTGGTGGAGAAAAAACACTTGTACAACTTGCTAAAGTCTTAATTATAAAACCAGATTTAGTATTACTTGATGAACCTACAAATCATTTAGATATATCGAGAATAGAATGGCTTGAGAGCTATATAGAGTCATTTAAAGGTGCAGCAGTTATAGTATCACATGATAGATATTTTTTAGATAAAATGTCTAATAAAATATTGGATATAGATAACGGTGTTGGAAAAATATATAATACAAATTATACAGGATATATTGAGGAAAAACAAAAGGATTTTGAAAAACAAATGGCAAATTATAAAGATCAGCAAGCTATAATAAAAAGATTAGAAGAGCAAAGAAAGTATTTTGCTCAAAGAGGAATGGCAACAAATAGTTCAACACTTTGTGATAGAGCTCATGTTTTACAAGCTAAAATAGAGAGACTTAAGAAAGCAGCTATATCAAGGCCACAAGTAAAAAAGAAACTAAACATTGATTTTAATGAAATAAGAAAGTCTAGTAAAAAAGTTATAAGTGTGGATAAATTATCTGTAACGACACCAGAAAATAGAATTATTTTAAATAAAATTAACTTAGACATATATTCTCATGAAAGAGTAGCATTTATTGGAAAAAATGGAAGCGGAAAAACTACTTTTATAAAAACTGTATTAGGTGAACAGGATTTAGAAGTTAGTGGTAATGTTCAAATAGGACCTAGTGTAAAGATTGGATACTTACCACAGGTTATACAATTTGATAATGAAGATCAACAATTACTAGAATATTTTAAAAATTCTAGTAAGACAAATGAGCAAAGAGCAAGGGAGATTTTAGCTAAATTTGAATTTTATAAGGAAGATGTTAATAAAAGAGTTAAAAATCTATCTGGTGGTGAAAGAATGAAAGTGAAACTTGCAGATCTTCTACAAAAAAAGATAAATACTTTAATTTTTGATGAGCCTACAAACCATATAGATATTCCAACAAAAGAAGTATTAGAAGGAGCTTTAGAAGAATTTGATGGTACTTTAATATTTATAAGTCATGATAGATATTTTATTAACAAATTTGCAGATAAAGTAATAGAATTTGAGGATGGAAAAATTAATATTTATTTAGGAAATTATGATAATTATATTGAAAATAAAAAATCAAGGTAAAACTTGATTTTTTTATTTTGTATTTATTTATTTTTATAGTAATATAAGTTATATTATTAAAAGTTAGTTATTATGATATTATTTTATTATAATATAAGAGGTAATATATGAATATATAAGATTTAAAGCAAAAAAATATTAAAGGAGCAAGATTAGATATTGATGCCATCTGAGATAATAATTATATTAAAGAAGATAATATATCATTTAGTGATGCTATAAATATAATTGTAACAGATGATAACATGTTAAATCATTTGAAATTTAATAATTTGGTAAAAGTATTAACATATTTAAAAGAAAATGAAAACAAAATAGAAGTTGATAAAATAAGAAAAATAATAAGTGATAGAATGGATAAGGAACAATTGAAACTTAATACAGAAAATATAATTTTAAGGATTAATAATATTTTAGATAAATTAAGAATGTCTGACTATATTATAAGAAATGACACAAAACTTGAAGAATATATACAAATGAAAGAAGTTGCTAAAAACGCCATATGTACACAACGAGTGTCTTTAGATAATATATAAAAGAGCATATGCAGAAGTTATAAAGGTGCTAAATAACTTAAGTAAAGAAGAATATGAAAAATATCCAAAAGTAGGATTGAATATTATAAGAAAAATATAGATAAAACATATGAGTTTAAAATAAATTCACATATTCCAATAGAATACCCAAAATTATCTAAAGAGGCAAGTACAATATTAGTTTCTTTATTTTTAGAGTATTTTGTTAATGAAAAACAAAGAGTGGGATTGCAAGAAATGTTAGATAAAAATAATAATTAATGTGAAAATCTCTTGTAAATTGTTGAATATTTTTATAATAAAAATATAATATAGTATTATGAAAAAAAGAATTTTAATAATATTAATGTTTTTTATTTTATATATTCCCAAAAATATTTTTGCTACTTTTGAAGAATTAGATATAAATGCTAAATATTATGGTGTTTATATGGCAAATAGTTTAGATGCTCTATATGAAAGTAATTCTGATCAAAAAGTGCCAATTGCAAGTATTACTAAAGTTATGACTGCTATTGTATGTATAGATAATATACAAGATTTAAATCAAACAGTTAATGTGAATTTATCAGAAGTTCAAAAATATTATAATGAAGAATACTCTGTAGCTGGATTAAGAGATGGTCAAGAAATATCATATTATGACTTGATAGCAACTATGCTTATTCCATCAGGTGCTGATAGTGCTGCCTGTATTGCAATTAATGTTTTTGGAGATTACTCAAAATTTATTGAAGCAATGAATAAAAAAGCAAAAGAAATTGGAATGAATAGTACATCATTTACAAATCCTATAGGTGCTGACGATCAAAATAATTATTCTACAGTTTATGATGTAGCTTTAATGATGAAGTATGCTTTAGATAATGATATAATTAAAGATCTAATGTCAAGATATGAATACACTATAAATGATGGAAGTATAACAGTACATAATGCTTTATTTATACTCGCAGATTTGTATGGATTAGACGTAAGTAAAATAGCTGGTGGAAAAACTGGTATGACAGGAGATGCTGGTTATTGTCTAGCAACTTATTCAAATAGTGAAGAAAATCCAATAATTTGTATAGTGTTAGGTTGTGATATAATAAGAGGAAGATTACCACATATAGAAGATAGTCAAAAAATATATAATTATGTAGATGAGAATTATGTATTAAGAAATATTGTGGAAAAAGGAGAAAAACTAATTACTTTACCAACATATCATAGTAAAAAAAACAATATTGAGGTAAGTGCAGTAGATAATATTAGCATCTATATGAGTAAAAATGAAGATATAGATGAGGATAAAATAGCAATAGATTATAGTGGTGTAAACATCCTTAATTCAGATAATAAAAAAGGTGATATCATAGGAAAAGCACATGTATTTTATGGAGAAAAATATGTTGGGGATGTAGATATTGTATTAGAAGAAGATGTTCCGTTTAGTATATTTAGTTGGTCAAAAGATAATTTGCAGTATATATTAATAGCAGAAATATGTTTAATTGGAATTATATTAATTATTTATAAGAAATATTATAGAAATAAGAAAGAATTAAAATATGCTAAGTATTTTAAAATTTAGTAAAGAATTTATAAAAATTTATATTTCTTTATATTAATTATATAAAATTTTTAATTACTAGAATGCATTTAATATTGTTGTAATAAGTTTATAAATAGTGTAAAATAAAAACTATGAGGTGAGTATATGAAAAGTAAAATAACATTAGTAGTTTTATTATTAACAATTGTATGCTTAGCAGGAGCATCTATATTCTTTGGATACAAATATTTTAATGAGAAGGAAAATGTAACTATATTAACTTCAGAAGTTGAAACTTTAAGAGAAAGTAATGAGGAAAAGCAAGAAGAAACAGAGCCATCACAGGTTATAGAAAATACAATTGAAAAACTTGCTATTGCTAAATTTGACGGAAATAAAGTAGAAGGTAACTTTAGCAGTGTTGAAGAGCAAGGAAGAATTATAACAGTTGGAGAAGCAAGTGTAGCTGTAGGTGACAGAAGCTCTTTAGGCAATAAAGCAAATCAAGTATTTAGATATAGAGATAATAACTATGTCTTTGGCGAAAATGGTGGGCCAAACATTATAGATGCACTTTATGGAACATATGATGATGGATCTTCATATTATTATGCTGTTTTATTAGAAGATGGAACTGTTTATTATGCAAAAGAACAAGTAAGTTTTGAATTTAAAAAAGTTAATATAGAAAATGCTGTAAGAATATTACCATTAAAAACAACTAATGAAAATGGTCGTATTTTAGGAAGATTAGGTGTGATTACAGATGATGGTGTAACACATGTAATTGAATTTGTATAAGTAAAAAGTCTCTAGTATCTAGAGACTTTTTAAAATTAATTTTCATCTATTTATTTAATTAGAAATGGCGTACTAGTGTATGTTAAATTTTTGTGATTTTTTATTAAAATATTAAATAATTCGTAAATTGTTAAATTAATTTTTTCTTTAATAATTCTGAATTGCCTATAAGTTATTTTTTTATTTTCTTTTAAAAAATTAATAAAATATTTTTCTTTTTCTAAGTTTACATTCATATTTTTTATTTTTTCTATTGTATTATAGCTATCATCTACTATTGCATAACAGTAGTTATTTTCATTACAAAAGTTTTTTAATACAAAGTATTTTATTAAGTTAAATTCTTCAAACATCTTTAACAATGGTTTAATTTCTAATATAATTATGTTATTATTCTTTGTAATTAATTGTACATCTGGATAGTAGAAATGAGAAATATTATTATATTTATATGGTATTTTCAAAGATTGAGTTTTTATATCTTTAATAAAACTAACTTTGTCCAATTTTAGTAATATGTTTTTTTTCTAGTAATGATTCATATTCTAGACATTTACCAAGATTCTTTAATTCTACAATTCCAGTTGTATTTTCATCATTTAATTCTCTTTCTTTAACTAGATTATTAAAGGTTAATTCGTTTAAATTCTTTTGTTTATAAGAATTTGACTTATTAATAACTAATGCCTCTTTAAATTTACTATCATATAATTGTTGCCTGTAAGCTTGTTTTTGAGCACTATTTATTTCATATATTTTATTTATTATACTATAATATAAATTATTATCTAGTATATCTAAAAGTATTTTTAAAAAGTGTTCGTTATATAAATTTGAAATTCCACTAAAAAAGTAATTAATGTAATTAGTATCTGCTATATTATTAAATAATGATATGTATTTATCTTTATGTCTTTTTAAGTTCCTACTAATTTTTTTTACTATTTGTCTTATTCTTTCACGAGTAAGATTATAATCAAGCCCTATGTTTTGTAATGTTAGATTATCAAACGATAATAGGTTTGTTCTTTTTTTAAATATTTCAACATTTCTTTTATTTGAATATTTATTAATTATATTATTTGTTAAATCACCTACTTTAATTGAAAATTCGATGTAATTATCATAATCAATATTGTTTATATCATTTTTATAAGCAGTATTAGGAATATTGTAATAGTTTTTTGATAATTCTATATGTACTACTTTTTTTCTTTCTCTTTTTATTTTTATAGTTTTAATTTCATTTTCTTTGTTTTTAATTTTAGTTTGTTTTTTGCGAACTATATTATTACTATTTAAATCCAAAGACAGATACTTATTTATATTATTATCAATAGTTAACTGTATTATTTTTAATATATCATTTTCATTTAATGAATTTATTATTATTTTAATATATTGCTTTAATAAATAATTTTCTCTGAAAACCAAATAAAGCTTATCATTATATAGGTTAACATAGAATAGAAAAAATCTATTTGTTGATTTAAATTTTCCGCCAATAAAGCTATCTTTTTTGCTTAAATAAATATTTGGATAATTATTTAATATAAATCTTTCTATAATATCAATTATATTTTTTAAATCATTCATATACATCACATAATTATTTTAGCATAAATATAGTAAAATAAAAATTTATTTTTATTTTTAAAGAAAATTATAATTGACATTATGGATTTTATATAGTATTATATAGTCATTAACTGAAAGGAAGTAATTTAAATGAAAAATATTAATGTAACTTTAAAGCTAGTCGGACTACTACTTAGATAAGCACTGGTATCTCTACTGTAGATACGAGTGCATGTTGTCGTACCTACAGTAGTCAAAAAGTTATATTATAATATAAATAAGGCTATGTAGGTAAAACTACATAGCTTTTTTGTATGTAATTAGTTAATAAATGGAATTAATTTGGAGGTGTTTAAAATGTGGATTACAGGAGCTGAATTATTTGTGAAAGCATTAAAAGAGGAAAATGTAGATACGTTATTTGGATATCCAGGAGGACAAGCTATTGATTTATTTGATGCATTATATAATCAGAAAGAAATAAATGTAATTTTGCCAAGACATGAGCAAGCATTAGTTCATGAAGCTGATGGATATGCAAGAGCAACAGGAAAAGTGGGAGTATGTTTGGTAACTAGTGGACCAGGAGCAACTAATCTTGTTACAGGGGTTGCCACTGCAAATTATGATTCTGTACCACTTGTATGTTTTACGGGACAAGTACCAACATATCTTATAGGAAATGATGCATTTCAAGAGGTAGACACAATAGGTATTATGCGTAGCATATGCAAGTATGCTGTAACAGTTAGAAAAAGAGAGGACTTAGCAAAAATCATACATAATGCCTTCTATATAGCAAAAAGTGGAAAACCTGGTGTTGTAATTGTAGATATTCCAAAAGATATACAACTTGCTTTAGGTACAGATGATTATCCAAACGAAATACATATTAGAGGATATAATCCTAATACTTCTGTTCATATGGGACAAGTAAATAAAGCGATGGAAATTTTAAATAATGCTAAAAAACCAGTGTTTTTAATTGGAGGTGGAGTAAATATAGCTCATGCAAATAATGAGATGACAAAGCTTGCAGAAATCACAGGAGTTCCAGTTATTACTACTATAATGGGAAAAGGAGCAATACCTACAAGCCATGAATTATATGTTGGAAATATAGGTATACATGGAAGTTATGCAGCAAATACTGCAATATCCAATTGTGATGTACTTTTTTCTATCGGAACTAGATTTAATGATAGAATTACAGGAAAAATAGAGAAATTTGCTAAAGGCGCAACTATAATTCATGTGGATATTGACCCAGCTGCAATTTCGAAAAATATTTCTGTAGATATTCCAATAGTTGCTGATGCTAAAATTGCAATAGAAGCAATTATTAAAAAATCTAAAAAATTAGATATAGACGAGTGGAAAAAAGAAATAAATCAATGGAAAGAAAATTATCCAATACGAATGATAAATGATACTGATGTACTTACTCCTGAATATATAATAAAAACTATAAATAAATTATATAAAAATGCAATTATTACTACTGATGTTGGTCAAAATCAATTATGGACAACACAATTTATTGATATTGATAATAACAAAAGATTACTTACATCAGGAGGACTTGGCACAATGGGTTATGGACTTCCTTCAGCAATAGGAGCAAAAATTGCATGTTTGGACAAAGATGTAATAGCAATATCTGGAGATGGTGGAATTCAAATGAATATACAAGAGCTTGCAACAGCTGTATGTCAAGAGCTACCTATTGTTGTTTGTATATTAAATAATGGATATTTGGGAAATGTTAGACAGTGGCAGGAGATGTTTTATAATAAAAGGTATTCTTCTACATGCTTGAGGTATAGAAAATCATGTAATGATAATTGTAAAAATCATGATAAATGTTGTCCAGAGTATACCCCTAATTTTATAATGTTAGCTCAAAGCTATGGATGTCAAGCTATAAGAGTTTGTAAAAAAGAAGAAGTTGAAAAAGCATTTAAGGCTGCCAAGAAAAATAAGAAAGTTCCTACAATTATAGAATTTATTATAGATGATAATTTAAATGTGCTACCTATGGTGCCACCTGGTAATTCGCTTGAGGATATGATTATAAAAGGGGAGGTAAAATAAATGGAAAAAAGATGGATAGGCTTATTTGTGGAAAATGAAATAGGTGTACTTGCTAGAATCTCTGGACTATTTTCTTCTAAATCATATAATATTGAAAGCTTAACTGTAGGTACAACCGAGGATCCGACAGTATCTCGTATGACGATTTCTATGATTTCTGATGATAAAACTTTTGAGCAAATAAAAAAGCAATTAAATAGAAGTGTAGAGGTAATAAAAGTAGTAGACTATACTAATATACCAATTCATAGCAAGGAACTGGTATATATAAAAGTTAATAGTTGTAGTGAAAAAGATAAAGTTGAAATATTTAGATTATCTGAAATATATAAATTTAAAATTATAGATTATAATAGAAAATCTATTATAATTGAATGGATAGAAATAGAATCAAAAATTAATGATTTAATAAAATTATTTAAAGAAGCATTTTTAAATAGAATAGAAGTGGCACGTGGCGGTAGTGTAGCGATAGAAGCAATTGGAATAGCTAGTAAATAAAGTGGACAAAGGAATAAATATATTATATAATAATGTAAAATAAAAGGAGAATCGTATGTTTAAACTATATGAGTTAAAAGAGGAAGAAAAAGAAATATTATATAATCTAATGCAGTTATATACTTATGAGTTAAGTTTTTATGAAGATGAAAACATAAACTTTAAAATTTTAGATAATGGACTATATAAAATAAGTAAATATGTAGATTTATATTGGAAAGAAGAAACAAGACATGCTTATATTGTAAAAGTTGATGGGCAACTGGCTGGCTTTGCTTTAGAAAGATTTAATGAAAACAATATGAATGAAATAGCTGAATTTTTTGTAATATATAAATATAGAAAGATAGGCGTTGGATCATTTATGGCAAATGAAATATTCAAAAGATACAAAGGTAAATGGGAGATAAAAACATTATTAAAAAACAAACCAGCGCAGAAATTTTGGAGAACAGTTGTTAAAAATGCTAGTAATGGAAATTATAATGAAAAATTAACTCAGGAAAATAAAAGATATGGATTTTATTTTGAAAACTAAGATTTTTAGTTTTTTGGTATATTATGTATTTGTACTATAATTTTAATATACTGTAAAGTTTATGTTTCACTTAGCAGTGAAAAAGTTTCTCTTTTAGTTAATTATAAATCCAAGTTAGAATATTGAGATAGCTATTCTACTTTAATTTACAAAAAATATTTAGAATTGTAAGCATATATGTATCTATATTTATTGAATATGATAGCAATGGTTATCATATTGAAGTTATAAAAAAGCTTTACATTTGATTTAATATGTATAAATGATATGAATATTATACAAGTGGATAATTTTATAGTTACAAAAGATGAAGTGAAATTATTATATAATGATGGAATTATAAAAGATATATCTTATAAAAAATTAGAAGAATATAATATATTAAATTTATTAGCAGGTGAAAAGTAAAAATTAAAACTGAATAAGAAAAAAAGAATCATAATTAAAAATGATTATGATTCTTTAATTATCTAAACTATTAATATAATTATTAAATTCTTTAAAAGAAAGACCAATTGGTACATCAAAAAATTCTGTTGTAGGTCTATCTTTTCCACCACTCAAATTTATGTAATAAGTTACTATTGTATCAATAGCTTCTTTTTCAGAATTAAACTCATATATTCCTATTTTTTCAAAATTTGGGTGTTCAATTTGATATACTTTATTATTTTTATAATATAAAACAAAGCAATGCATATGCTCTTCTTCTTCTAAATTATTATAATCATCTGACTCATAAATTCTGCAACAAAACATTTTGTTTTTTATGTTCAATTTATTTAATAAAAAATGCATTAAGTATACTTGATCAATACAGCACCCTATTTTATATTTTAATGTTTCTTGTAAAGATTGGGTCCTATATTCTTTTCTAAAATTTTTCATTGTTTTTATATGCTTTTCTTTTTTATAATCTAGCCATCCATATTCTATATTTTCTGTCATAAAAGTTAAAATATCTTGTGGTGTTTTTATATTTTTAATTTCCATATTAATTTAAAAAATCCTCCTGTTAATTAGTAATAGGTGTAGTATGAAAAGTTTCTACATTTCCGTATGTTTCATATTCAATACTATCTCCTTTTACATATAATTTGTATTTTATGCTATGTCTAACTATTTCATGTTCTTCTTTTAGGGTAAGTGTTAAAATAGAATTTCCTTTATCATATTCTAAATATAAAGTATAAAAAAATTCATTTTCTATATTATTTCTTTCTAATTCCTTTAATTTTTTTTATATTATTATTATTAAAGCTAGTATTAGTAACAAAATTTGTTAAGCAAGATTTATCAAGTGATATATTTCCTGGATCGTAAACTTTAAAGTTGCTAAAAAAGTCTTTGTATATAGAATTTAAAACACTAACTTCATTATTTCCATTCTTTAGTTTTTAAATTTGTTGCTTTTTATAGCTATTTATTCCAAAATAAGCAAAGAAAAAATACTAAAATTGTATAAATAAATAATATAATTAATGCTATTAATATATTACTTTTTTCATGTATAAACACCTCAATAATATGGTATAATATAATACTTTTTTTGTCAATTATTTAAATATATGTGTGAATATATAGCTAAATAGAATAATTATTATAGCTCTTTTAGAATTATATGTTTTATTGTATTGTCATTATTTTTTAATTTTTCAAAAATTTGTCTTGGTTTTATTAAAGTATCAGAGTCATTTATATCGAACCATTTAAATGTTAAATTTTTTCCTTCTTCTATGCCATCAAATTCGTCAATTTTTAATAATTTACTATTTGTATCTAATTCAATTAAATAATAAAATGAAATTTGATGTACATTATATTTTCCTAAATAATTAAAGAAATCTTCTACAACAGCAAAAAGTTTTTTTACATTAACATTTTCTCCAATTTCTTCATTACATTCTCGTATTATAGCCTCTTTAGAGCTTTCAAAACTTGCTATAGATCCGCCTAAAAATCCCCAAGTGCTTTTTCCTTTTCTTCCTTGAAGTAATACTTTGTTATTATTTACTATTACTCCTACTGTTCTACATACAAATTGTGATCCATCTTTTAATAAAAATTTTATATCTTCCATTGCATTCTCCTTTGAAGTTTATTATACTATTATTAAGTTTATTTATCAATAAAAATAAAGTATAATTATTACGAAGAAAGTACGTATACGGAAAAAATTCGTAATGAAAGGAAGAATATGGAAGATATATTTAATAAAAAAACGTATCAAGAAATAAAAGCTATGTTAAATGATTTATATTTAGAATTATTTAGAGATATGCTAGATTATAAGAAGGTGTCTTATTTAAAAGAAGAAAATAATTTTGAGTATTTAGATTCATTAGTAAGAATAAATTATCCACAATTTTCACAAAGTTTAATACATATTTCAGTTTTAATAAATGAGCCAAATGATAACACATATTTAGATATTATAAAAGAATTATTAGCTACATATATTAATTTAAAAGATATGTATATGGATTTTGAATTTGAAAAAAAGTATTTAGAATGTAATCCTAACAGTGGCGAAGATGTTATTTTATAAATAATAATTGAATATAAATTTTATATAATTTTTAAATAAGGAATAAATATATGGATATAATAGTAAGTTCGATAAAAAAAGCTAAATTAGATTTAGAAAAAGTAAATATAAATAATATAAAAGCAATAATAATATCTTCATATAATAATGATATTGAAAAAATACCAGTAGAAAATAAATTGGTTTTAAATTTTGATGATATTACATATGCTGGTTTATCATCTTTTTCTCCATCAATTGCTAAAAAAATTCATGATTTTATAGATGAAATTAATGATAAAAAATATAATTTATATATATGTTGTGACTCTGGTGAATCTAGAAGCTCAGCAATAGCAGCTTGTATTTTAAGAAAAAATGGAGAAGATGAAAATAAAATATGGAAAGACTATAATTATCATCCAAATATATTAGTATATGATATTCTATGTAAAGAGTTTGGTTTATATAATACAAAACTAAGATTAAAATATAAAAAATATATCAATGATAGTGCGTTAAGGAAAAAGATTAGAAAGCAAAGAAATAGTCTGTAATATAAATAACTATAACTTAAAATATTTTTTAGTTAATGGTATATTTTACTAGTGTTTTTTAACTAATTTAAGACATTCGTGCAAAAAATCGGCATTTAGTGTAGAATATTCGTGTAAAAAAAATGGCACTCGATAGACAATATTCGCGTAAAAAAGTTGAATATTGGACTTCAAATATAGATAGCTATCCGCTGTATATGTCAATATTTTTATAAATTTTTATATAAAATATATATATAATTACTATAATAAAAAATAGGACTATAATAAATGAATTAAATTCTTTTTAGTTCATAAATAGTCCTTTTACTTTATTATTTATATAGAAATGTTTCGGAAAAATCACCATATTTTTGGTATTCAATTTTATTTAGGCTTACTGATATTTTATAATTTTGAATATAAGAATATGTATTATTGTAAATTTCTTTATATACTGTTAATATATCTTTTTTTATTGTATTTTATTGATAGTACTACATTTTTACCAGTTGTATTTTTATTTTCTAATTCTAGTAATAAACTTTTATCTTTAAATTCTTTTCCTGTTATAAAATTTATTAATGCACTATTGTTTAAATTTATATTTTCGTCTTCATTACATATTTCATTAAATATGCTATATAATACATTTATTTGATTATTATCATTTTTTAGAACTTTATATCTGTATATATATAATTCCGGTTATAATTAAGATTAGTATAATTATAATGTATATTGAAATTAAATATTTGTTTTTTATCATATTTTCTCCTTAATTTATTTTTTTTATTATATAATAGAATTGTTACTTTTAAAATATTTATATATAATTTTTAAGTTTGTTTTTTTTCTATTATTGTTATAAAATTAATATGAAACCTGTGACAGCTCATATAAAATATGGAGGTAATATGAAAAGAGGAAATAATGAAGGTTCTATTTTTTTAATAAGGCTAGAAATAAATGGAATGCACAATATAAAGTTAAAGAAAATGGGAAAATTAAATTAAAAACAAAAAGCTTTCAAAGTAAAAAAGATGCACAAGATTTTATTGACATTATAATGTATGAAAGAGACGCTAATAAATATTTAAATAATTATAAAATAAACCTTACAGCATTTATGAAATCAAGAGCGTTAGTAAAATTAAATTCAAACAATATTGGAGAAGCTCAATATAATAGAATTTGCAATACTATTAGACATATTGAAAGAAGTGATATATCTAGGATGTCAGTTAAAAAGATAAAAGATATAGATATTCAGACTTTCTTAAATTCTTTAATTAATGATTATAGTGATTCTACTATTAGTAAGATTTATGGAGAATTCAAGCAGGTATTTTATTATTTATATTATTCAGGATTTATAAAAATTAATCCAATGATTGGAGTAATAAAGCCTAAAAGTATGAAGAAAAGTACAAAAAGAAGAGCGATGACTTTAGATGAAGAAAGGAAATTTATAGAATTTTTAAAGACGACTAATATAGATGAATGTAAGTATAAAAACATATTTCTTATTCAATTATTTATGGGGCTAAGGATAGGAGAGGTATTAGCATTAACAATTGATGATATAGATTTTCAAAATAACTTAATAAAAATAGACAAAACATTGACAATTGATGGTAATGGGAAAATAGTATGTGGAAATAAACCTAAAACAAATGCAGGATATAGAAATGTACCTCTTCATTCAAAAATTACTAAACAATTAAAAGAACAAATAAAATATGAAAGATCAAATAAGTCTAATTTGTTATTTCCAAATAGTAAAAATGGTTATATTGATGCAAAAAGAGTAAATTATAAATTAGTTTCAATATTAAAAGATTTGGGAATAAGTGGAATATCAACTCATTCACTTAGATATACTTTTGCAACAAGATGTGCAGAATGTGGAATGTCAGATATAGTATTAAAAGAAATAATGGGACATTATGAAATTGAGTTAACTAAAAATATATACATAGATGTACAAGATAAACTGGAGCAAAAAGAAATAAATAAATTTGAAAAATATCTTCAAAAGGAGAAGCTTGTAAAGTAGTTGTTTAGTAATATAACTAAACAGAAATTTAGACATAAAAAAATGTTTAGTAATAAAAAAACTAAACATAATAAAAGCTTAATAAATAAAGCTTAAAAATGCTTAGAATTAAACTAAATTACTAAACAAGAATGAAAAATAAAAAACATTAGAATACTAATTAAATAAG